>CBIHRX010000010.1:0-49826 GCA_966212555.1 uncultured Massilia sp. | reverse complement strand
CAATGCCGCCGGGCGATTATAGACCCAAAGACACTTGGTGGAAACGCAATTTCCCGCTGGAGCGGACGGTTGCCATAGACGACGCCCGGGAAAGACTGTATCCTTCGCATCACTTCGACCAGCGCGGCTGTAGCTCAGTGGATAGAGTATTGGCCTCCGAAGCCAAGGGTCGTGGGTTCGATCCCCGCCAGCCGCGCCATGCCTTCCTTTCCGTCCCCGCGCACGGGAGCGTCCGTTTCCTTTCGGATTTGCTGCAAATGTGTCAACATTCGACACTGCAACCGAATTTCCAGCCATTTCACAGAGGACGACGATGAGCGCCAAGGTTTTTGTGGTCATAGTGACCTACAACGGATCCAAGTGGGTGACCCCGTGCTTTTCCAGCCTGCGCACGTCGACGGTGCCGCTGCACGCGATCGTCATCGACAACGGCTCGAAGGACGACACGCTGGCGCGCATCGCGGCCGAGTATCCGGAAGTGGAAGTCGTCGATACCGGCAAGAACCACGGGTTCGGCAAGGCCAACAACATCGGCATGGAACTAGCGTACCAGCGCGGCGCGGACTATGTCTTCCTGCTCAACCAGGACGCCTGGATCGATCCGGACGCCGTGCAAAAACTCGTCGAGGCGCACCAGCGGCATCCGGCGTACGGTGTCATCAGCCCGATGCACCTGAACGGCGCCGGCGACGGCCTCGATTACGGTTTTTCGAATTACATCGCGCCGAACAAGTGCCGCGGCCTGTATTCGGACCTCTTCCTCGGCCGCATGAAGGACGTGTACGACGTCGGCTTCGTGAATGCCGCCGCCTGGCTGGTGACGCGCGCATGCCTGGAAAAGGTGGGCGGCTTCAGCCCGTCGTTCTTCCATTACGGCGAGGACGACAATTACACGCAGCGCCTGCAGTTCCACAAGCTGAAACTGGGCGTCCTGCCCGCGTCGCGCATCTATCACGACCGCGAACAGCGTCCGCCCAGCAAATTCTTCGAATCGGGCGAAACCTTCCGGCGCGAAGTCATCGCGCGCAGTTCGAACCCGAACACGCATTTCTCCTTCGGCCGCGAGTGGGTGTCCGTGTTCGCCCACCTCGGCTATGCGCTGGCGCGCCTGAACGTACAGGACGTCAAACTGCAACTGGCCAAGATCCGGCTGCTGGCCGGCATCGACAAGGCAACCGTCGTGGCCAACCGCGAGCGCAGCAAGACCGGTCGCGCCGCCTTTCTCGATCTCGACGCCGGGAGCGACGCCGCTTACCCGGAAGGCATAACATTACGACAAGTTACGAGCGTTCAATAACCATGCTTACAACACTCCACGCGGCCTGAATACGGTATTGCTTGCCTGTTTAGACCGCAGCCACTTATTCTGCTGTTCTCGGAGCGTTTCGATTCATGCGCACGGTATGTCTTGTTGCTAACTTGTAATCGATAAAATGTTATTATCTCATCAGCACGGCGGTGAGGATTCGTGAAAATCTGATGGGCTCCCACGGTGTGAACGTTTCTTCGCAGACCTGATGGCGCAAGGCGCCGTTGTCGACAAGATGAGTTGACTCGTCGAGCGGGCAAACGTTTTCCGTGCTGTCTCAAAGTTATCGTAATAGCAACCAAGCGGAACGGAATCAATATGAAGCCAGACGAGGTCATCGCAGTAGTGGGATTGGGTTATGTAGGTTTGCCGCTGGCTGTCGAGTTCGGCAAACTCGGCCCGACGATCGGGTTCGATCTATCGACGACGAAGGTCGAGAGCTACAAGAAATTTGTCGATCCCGCCGGTGAGGTGTCGACTGAACAATTGCGTTCGGCGCGCCACCTGAGCGTCACTACCGACCCGGCCGCGCTGGCCCAGGCCGATTACATCCTGATCGGCGTTCCGACCCCCGTCGACATCGCTCACGTACCCGACTTCGCGCCGCTGATCAGCGCCAGCGAGACCGTCGGCAAGCACATGAAGCGCGGCGCGATCGTCATCTATGAATCGACCGTCTATCCCGGCGCGACCGAGGAAGTCTGCATCCCCGTCCTGGAAAAATTCTCCGGCATGAAGTGGAAGGACGGCTTCCACGTCGGCTTCTCGCCCGAGCGGATCAACCCGGGCGACAAGGAACACACGCTGACCAACGTGATGAAAGTGGTGTCCGGCGACGACCAGGAGACCCTGGAGCGCGTGGCGGCCATGTACGAAACCGTCGTCAAGGCCGGCGTGCACCGCGCGTCCAGCCTGAAGGTCGCGGAAGCGGCCAAGGTCATCGAGAACACCCAGCGCGACCTGAACATCGCACTGATGAACGAATTGGCGATCATCTTCGACAAGATCGGCATCGACACGCTGGAAGTGCTGAAGGCCGCCGGCACGAAATGGAACTTCCTGCCGTTCCGTCCGGGCCTGGTGGGCGGTCACTGCATCGGCGTCGATCCGTACTACCTGACGCACAAGGCCGAGATGATCGGCTACCACCCGCAGGTGATCCTGGCGGGGCGCCGCATCAACGACGGCATGGCCAAGTTCGTGGCCGAAAAGACCGTCAAGTCGATGATCTCGGCGGGCTTCCACGTCAAGGGTTCGAAAGTCAATGTGATCGGCCTGACGTTCAAGGAAAATTGCCCGGATCTGCGCAACTCCAAGGTCGCGGACATCGTGTACGAGCTACAGTCTTACGGTGTGGACGTGCACGTGCACGACCCGGTGGCCGAAGCGGACGAAGCGGAGCACGAATACGGCATCGCGCTGGAGCGCTGGGAAGACCTGCCCAAGGCCGACGCCCTCATCGTTGCCGTCCCGCACAAGGAAGTGCTGGCGCGTTCGCTGACGGATTTCCAGGCCAAGCTGAACGACGGCGGCTGCTTCGTCGACGTCAAGGCCCAGTTCGATCCGAACGGGATCCGCGAGGCGGGCTACTGCCTCTGGCGTTTGTAATGTATCGCCGGCATCCGCAGCTGCGGATGCCGTGACTATTCGATGGGTCGTGCCGAGGGCAGCCGCTTGGACCCCGAGCCTTGCCGTTTTGCATGCAATGATGACAATGACAGTTCCTGGCTATTCTTGGCCCTATCAAATTTCCTTGAGTCAAAAACTTTTGGGAACGCGTATGCGTCTCCTGGTTCAACCATTGGTTGTGCAAGTCAGCAATAACAGCTACACCGGAGGCAATTGTGCTTAGGATTTCTAATCACTATGTGTCGAAGATCGTATTCGTCCTGCTGTTCGTCGAAGTGTTGGTGCTGCTTGGCGCAGCCTACATCGGCGCGACGGTGCGGTTCATGGAACTGGGGCAGAACGCGTCCCTGCCCAACCTCGACCACCATTTCTTTACGTCCGCCATCGCCTTTACCGCCGCGATCATCTTCAGCATGAGCGCAATGGGCATGTACCAGCTCGACTTCAACGAAGGCCTGCGCCATCCGTTCTTCATGAAGCTGATGCCCTCGTTCCTGATGGGCTTCCTGATCCTGACGCTGGTGTTCTACGTCGCGCCGGACCTGTATTTCGGCCGCGGCATCATGGCGCTCGTGTTCGGTATCGCCGCCGGCGGCATCTTCCTGGCGCGCATGGTGTTCTTCAAGTCGTCCGAGCTGCGCTTCCTGGAGACCCGCATCCTGTTCCTGGGCAGCGGTCCGCTCGCCAAGGAATGCAGCGACCTGGCGATGCAGAGCACCAGCTACCACCGCTACAACATCGCCGGCTTCGTGCCGACGCCGACCGAGGAGCTGTGCGTGCCGTCGACCAGTCTCCTGAAGTCGCGCGAAGGCGAATCGCTCGTCGCGCTGGCGCGCCAGTACAACGTCGAGGAAATCGTCGTCTCCGTGCAGAACCGCCGCGGCGGTTTCCCCATCAAGGATCTGCTCGAATGCAAGCTGCAGGGCTTCAAGGTGACGGATGCCGCCACCTTCTTCGAGCGCGAGACCTGCCAGATCCGCGTCGACTCGCTGCAGCCGTCGTGGCTCGTGTTCGGCGGCGGCTTCGACCAGAGCTTCGTGCGCACGTTCATGAAGCGCAGCTTCGACATCGTCTGCAGCCTGATCATCATGGTGCTGACGCTCCCGCTGATGCTGCTGGCGGCGGTGGCCGTCAAGCTGGAGGACGGCGGTCCGGTGTTCTATTCGCAGGAACGGGTCGGCAAGGACGGCGCCGCGTTCTTCGTCCACAAATTCCGCAGCATGCGCACGGACGCGGAAAAGGGCGGCAAGCCGCAATGGGCGCAGCAGAACGACCCGCGCATCACGCGCGTCGGCAATTTCATGCGCAAGACGCGCATCGACGAGCTGCCGCAGGTGCTCAACGTGCTCAAGGGCGACATGTCGTTCGTGGGCCCGCGCCCGGAGCGCCAGTACTTCGTCGACCAGCTGATCGAAGTGGTCCCGTATTACAACGTGCGCCACAGCGTCAAGCCGGGCATCACCGGCTGGGCCCAGGTGCGCTACGGCTACGGCTCCTCGGCCGAGGACGCGCTGCAGAAGCTGCAGTACGATCTGTACTACGTGAAGAACAACAGCCTGTTCCTGGACGTCCTGATCCTGATCGATACCCTGAAGGTCGTCCTGTTCCGCAGCGGACGCTGATGTTCCCTGCGGCCGCATCGTGCCCAGTAATGTGATCAATATCGCTGCTTCCAGCTACGCACTGGCCGCCATCGGCTTCCTCGCGCTGGGCCTGTCGGTCCTGTCGGGCTGGCACGGCCGTGCCCAGCGCGGCACGCTGGGCGCCGCCTGCCTGGCGACGGCCGCGTGGGCCGCGGCGCTGGGCCTGGATGCGGCCCGGGAGATCCTGTGGGACACGGGCACGGCCGCGCTCGAGGTGCTGCGCGACGGCGCCTGGTCGCTGTTCCTCGTGGCCCTGCTCGGCGACTGGCGCAGCGACGCGGACGGCACGCCCGCGCGCCTGATCCTCGGACGCTTCCCCGTGCCGCGCGCGGGCCTGCTGGCGGCGGGATGCGTCTATCTGCTGCTGCTGGCCGGCGTCGGTGTCGCCCACTGGAACATCGAGCTCCTGCCCGCCCTCGGCCTGCCTCTGCTGATCGGCTACGTCGGCCTGTCCGTGTACGGGATGCTGCTCGTCGAGCAGGTCTACCGCAACAAGACCATCGAGGAGCGCTGGGCGATCAAGTTCGCCTGCCTGGGCATCGGCGGCATGTTTGCCTACGATTTCTACATGTACAGCAACGCGCTGCTGTTCCGCAAACTGAGTCCGGACCTGTGGACGGCGCGCGGCTTCGTCAACGCGCTGACCGTGCCGCTGATCGCGCTGTCGATCACGCGCCGCAAATCGTGGACGACGTCGTTCGCCGTGTCGCGCCGCGTCGTGTTCCATTCGGCCGCGCTGTTCGGTTCCGCGATCTACCTGCTGGCCATGGGTTCGGTCGGCTACTACCTGCGCTACGTGGGCGGCAGCTGGGGCACGGTGATGCAGACCGGCTTCCTGTTCGGCGCCATCTCCCTGCTGGGCGTGATCCTGTTCTCGGGCACGGCGCGCTCCTGGCTGAAGGTCTCGATCAGCAAGCACTTCTACCGCTACAACTACGATTACCGCGAAGAGTGGATGCGCTTCACGCGCACGTTGTCCGAGCGCGGCCCGAACCTGGGCGAGCGCGCGATCCAGGCGCTGGCCGTCCTCGTCGAAAGCCCCGGCGGCACCTTGTGGCAGCGCGATGCCGGCGGCCGCTTCGCGGTGAAGGCGGGCTGGCCGACGACCGACACGCACGTGGCCGAACCGGCCAACGCGCCGTTCTGCCGCTTCCTGGAAAGCACGCAGTGGGTCGTCGACGTCGACGAATACGTCGAACGTCCCGACAAATACGAAGGCCTCGCCTTGCCCGACTGGCTGCTGGACACCCCGCGCCGCTGGCTCGTCGTGCCGCTGATGCTGCAGGAAAAACTGTTCGGCTTCGTCGTGCTGCAGCGCGCGCGCAGCCCGCTGAAACTGAACTGGGAAATCATCGACCTGCTGGAGATCGCCGGCAGCCAGGCCGCCAGCTACCTCGCGCAGGAAAACGCGGCCAACGCGCTGATGGTGGCGCGCCAGTTCGAGTCGTTCAACCGCATGTCGACGTTCGTCGTGCACGACCTGAAGAACCTCGTCGCCCAGTTGTCGCTGATGAATGCGAACGCGGAGAAGCACAAGGACAATCCCGAATTCCAGCGCGACATGCTGGAGACGCTGAACCACTCCGTGCAGAAGATGAAGCTCCTGCTGCAGAAGCTGTCGCGCAGCGAGAATGCCGACAAGCCGCAGCCGCTGGCCGTCGACGACGTCGTGCGCCAGGCGCTGGCCCTCAAGAGCGCGTTCGAACCGCATCCGCAACTGCTCGTCGAACAGGCCGGCCTCTCGGTGCTGGCCGACCGCGAGCGCCTGGAGCGTGTGCTCGGCCACCTGATCCAGAATGCGATCGAGGCGACGCCGCGCGACGGCAACGTGATGGTCCGCGTGGGGCCGCCGGCCGACGGGCGCGAAAACGCCGTCGAGGTCGATATCACGGATACCGGCGAAGGCATGACGGAAGAATTCATCCGCGAGCGCCTGTTCAAGCCGTTCGACTCGACCAAGTCGGCCGGCATGGGCATCGGCGTGTTCGAGAGCCGCGAATACATCACTGAGCTGGGCGGGACGCTGGAAGTGACCAGCCGACCCGGCCTCGGCACCACGTTCAAGGTCGTCCTGCCGCTGCACCGCGTTGCGGCCGCCGCGACGATCGCCTGAAAGAAGACACCATGACCCAACAAAAACCCAAGCTGTTGATCATCGAAGACGATCCGGGCCTGCAGAAGCAGCTGCGCTGGAGCCTGGACGCGTACGACGTCGTGGTGGCCGGCGACCGCGAGGCGGCGCTGGCGCAGATCCGCCGCCACGAGCCGGCCGTGTGCACGATGGACCTGGGCCTGCCGCCCGATCCGGACGGTTCGACCGAAGGCCTGGCCACCTTGCAGCAGATCCTGGCGCTGGCGCCGGACACGCGCGTGATCGTCCTGACGGGCAACCAGGACCATGCCAATGCCGTCAAGGCGATCGGCATGGGCGCCTACGATTTCCACCAGAAGCCGGTCGACCCGGAAGTGCTGAACCTCGTGATCCAGCGCGCCTTCTTCCTGCACAACCTGCAGCAGGAAAACCGCCGCATGCAGCAGTCGCAGGCCGATTCGCCGCTGGCCGGCGTGATCTCGCGCGACCCGGGCATGCTCAAGGTGTGCCGCACCATCGAGAAGGTGGCGCCGACGTCCGCGTCCGTCATGCTGCTGGGCGAATCCGGTACCGGCAAGGAGGTGCTGGCACGCGCCATCCACGCACTGTCGCCGCGCGCGAAGGAGCGCTTCATGGCGATCAACTGCGCGGCGATTCCGGAAAACCTGCTCGAGAGCGAATTGTTCGGCTACGAGAAGGGCGCCTTCACGGGCGCCGCCAAGCAGACCAAGGGTAAAGTCGAACTGGCCCACGGCGGCACGTTCTTCCTCGACGAAGTGGGCGACCTGCCGATGGCGCTGCAGGCCAAGCTGCTGCGCTTTTTGCAGGAGCGCGTGATCGAGCGCATCGGCGGCCACGACGAGATCCCGGTCGACGTGCGCATCGTCTGCGCGACGCACCAGAAGCTGAAGGACCTCTGCGCGCAGGGCCGCTTCCGCGAAGACTTGTATTACCGCCTGTCGGAAATCGTCGTGACGATTCCGCCGCTGCGCCAGCGCGAAGGCGACGCCGCGCTGCTGGCCCATCACTTCAAGAACAAGTTCTGCGCGCAGGAATCGCGCGCGTCGCTGCACTTCGCGCCGGACGCGCTGGCCGCGATCGAAGCCTACCAATGGCCGGGCAACGTGCGCGAGATGGAAAACTGCATCAAGCGCGCCGTCATCATGGCCGACGCGAACACCGTCGTCGCCGACGATCTCGGCCTGCCCGACACGGGCGCCGAGGAAGAGCCGCTGAACCTGCGCCAGGTGCGCGACGAAGCCGAGTACAAGGCCATCGCCCGCGCGCTCGCGCGCACGGACGGGAACATCGTCAAGGCGTCCGAGATGCTGGGCGTCAGCCGGCCCACGCTGTACGACCTGATGGGACGCCACGGCATCAAGGCCAGCGCGTGAGCGCGGCCGCCAAGCTGGCGCGCCGCGGCCTGGTGGCGGCGGGCGTGCTCGCCGTCGTGTCGGGCGGCGTGCTGCTGGCCGCCATCGACCACGTCGGGCGCGCGCCGCGCACGCTTGCGCCGTACATCGAAAAACGCAGCAGCGGCCACAATCCGCTCATCGAGAACACGGGCCGCCGTGTCGCCGCCGTCCTGACGGCGCTCGACCGGGGCAGCGCCGACGTCCCGCCGGCCCGCCTCAGGCTCGCCGCCGGCGCCCAGCCGCGGCCCGCCGGGCAGGACGGCGCAGGCATCCAGGTCGGCACGCCCGAGGCCTTGCGCGCGGCGCTGCTGCAGGCGTCGCCGGGCGACGTCATCACGCTGGCGCCGGGCACCTACCGGTTCCAGGGCAAGAGCATCGACGTGCCGCGTGCGGGCCGGGAAGACGCGCCCATCGTGGTGCGCGCGGCGCAGCCGGGCACCGTGCACATCGAACTCGACACGCTCGAGGGGTTCGTCGTCGGTGCGCCGTACTGGCGCTTCGAGAACCTGGACATCGACGGCGTGTGCCGGGCCGACGACGACTGCGAACACGCCTTCCACGTCATCGGCAACGGCCATCACTTCGCGAGCGTCAACAACACGATCCGCGACTTCAACGCGCACATCAAGATCAACGGCGCCGGCGGCCGTTTTCCGGACGACGGCCTGATCGAGCACACGACATTGAGCGGCACGCACGCGCGCGCGACCGTCAAGCCGGTGACGCCCGTCGACCTCGTGGCGGCCAGCGGCTGGACCTTGCGCGCCAACCTGATCACCGACTTCGTCAAGCGCGACGGCAACCAGGTCAGCTACGGCGCCTTCGCCAAGGGCGGCGGCAGGAACAACGTCTTCGAGCGCAACGTCGTGTGGTGCGAGCAGGTGCTGCGCGGCCTGCCGGGACAGCGCGTCGGCCTGTCGCTGGGCGGCGGCGGCACGGGGAACGCATTCTGCCGCGACGGCCGCTGCATCACGGAACAGGAGGGCAGCACCCTGCGCGCCAACCTGATCGTCGGCTGTTCCGACGCGGGCATCTACCTGAACGAAGCGGCGGCGAGCAAGGTGGTCGACAACACGCTCGTCGACACGACCGGCATCGACGTGCGCTATCCGGCCAGCAGCGCCCGGGTGGACGGGAACCTCGTCGACGGCCCGATCCGCGCACGCGACGGCGGCATCGTGCACCTGGGGGACAACCGCGCGACGCCGCTGTGGCGCGCCTACCTGGGCAGCCATCCTGTGCGCGGCCTGTTCCGCGCGCCGGAGACCGGCGATTTCGCCTGGCGCGACGGCGCGCCGGCGCGCGCCGAGGCGGACGAGGGAGAACGGCCGGCGGGAGCACTCGACTTGTGCGGCACGCGCCGCGCCACACCCGCCGTCTACGGCGCGTTTGCCCGCTTTACGGAGTGCCTGGCAACGCCTTGACCCATTCCCGGGTCCACTCGGCCACCTGGTCGCGCCACGCGCGGCGCGAGAACGTGTGGTCGGCCTCCTCGATACGCCGCCACGACACGCGCGGCGCGGCCAGCAGGCGTTGCCACGCCGGCGTCGAGCCGGCCACGTCGCAGAATTCGCGGCCCGTCAGGTCGGCGCCGCCGATCACGAGCAAGGTGTGGCCGCCGAACCCGTGCAGTCCCTGGCGCATGCGCTCGGGCAGCGAGGCCGCCGCGTCCTGGTCGGGCGACCGGCCCGCGAACGCGGTGCGCACGAGTTTCAGCATCGACGCGAGCGAGCCGGCGTAGTCGAACTGTCCGCGCGCCAGCTTGCGCCAGAATTCCGGGTTGCGCAGGCGGTCGCGGTAATGGTGTTTCAACGTCGTGCGGGCGACGCCGTCGTCCGTGCGCACCCACGGGTTCAGCAGCACGAGGCCGCGCACGCGCGCATCGCCCGGCGCATACATCGCAGCCGCCGACGCGCCGTCGCACAGGCCCCACAGCACGACGCCGGTGAGGCTTGGGACGGCGTCGACGAACGCGTCGAGCGCGGCGCGGATGTCGTCCTGGATCGCTTCGAAATCGCGCTCCTCGCCATCGCTGTCGCCCATGCCGCGGTAATCGAAGCGCATGGCGGCGATCCCGTGCGCGGCGAGATGGCGCGCCAGCAGGGCGAACTGGCGGTGGCTGCCGACGCGGTATTGCGGACCGCCGACGACGACCAGCACGCCTTGCGAACACGGCCCCGCGGGGATGCTGGCGATGCCGACCAGCGCCGCGTCGCCGCAGCGGAACGCCAGGGCGCGTTCTTCATACGACATGGGCGCGCTCCTCGATGGCGCCGACGGTCGCGTCGAGCAAGGCGGGACAAGTCGAGATGCCCGTCGTGGCCCAGAATGGCGCACCCGTCACCGTGTGCACGTGCAGTTGTGTGCCGTGCGCTTCCCAGGCCGCCTTGACGCGTGCGGCCGCCGGTCCGGGCGCCTGGCCCGGCGCGCCGAGCACCTCGAACCAGTGCACGGGCACGGGCGGCATCATCGCATCGGGCGCGGGTAATCCATCGATGGCCAGGGCCAGTGCCGGCGCGAGATCGTAGCCGGCGATTTCCAGCGTCTCCCCGTCCTGCAAGGCGGCACGCAGCGCCTTCGTGCCGCTTTGCGCGGCCGCATCCTCCCCCAGCATCGCGTTCGCCGTGCGCAGGCGCAGGAACTGGGTCAGGTACGTGGATCCCGCGGCCACCGGCTGCCACAGCAGCATGGGCGCGAGGGGGATGGCCGTCGTGCGCGCATGGTCGAGCGCAAGCAGGGCGCCGAGCCGCAGGCCCCACAGCGTGAGCGGGGCGTCGACGCGCGCGCGCAGCCATGCGGCGCCCGTGTCCAGGTCCTGCTTCCACAGGTCCCAGCGGGCGTCCGCGAAATCGCCGGCGCTGTCGCCCGTGCCGAGCAGGTCGATCTGCAGCACGCCATACCCGTGCGCGGCCAGGCGGCGGGCGCCGAGGGCGGCCATGCGGCGGGTGCGGTTGAGTTCTTCGGCGAACGGCGGCACGTACAGGACGGCGCCGCGCTCGGCGCCGACGGGCCGGTGGAACAGGCAGAAGCGCCGCTCCGCGCCGCTGCCGAGGAAGAACGGTTCCGTGTCCACCTCGGCGCGATCCGCTGTCATTCGGCGCGTTTCGCGGCCACGAAGTCGGCCAGGCTGCCGAGGGTTTCGAAGGTGCTGGCGCTCAGGTCGTCGTCGTCGATGGCGATGCCGAAGCGCTCTTCGAGGGCGCCGATCAGGCTGACGACGGCCATCGAGTCGAGTTCGGGCAGGCTGCCCAGCAGGGGGGAGTCGGCGTTCAGGCGCTGGCCGGCGTCGCCCAGGCTCAGCACGTCGATCAGGGTCGCTTTGACTTCGTCGAGATACGTCATGATGGTCATTCGGTTCGGTAAGCCCCACGCCCCGATGGGGCGAGCGGTCGATTATACATTCGGGCGCAACAGGGCCAGCCGGGCCTTCAACGGCGCGGCCAGGCGGTGCACTTCGCCCACCAGTTCGTGGCGCGTGGCGCGCAGCAGGAAGTACCAGGTCAGGGCCAGCGGCAGCATCATCGCGAGCAGCCGCGCCATGGCCGGGATGGACGCCGGCAGCAGCGCGGCCAGCAGCCAGGCGACCGCGCCGGTGCCCGCTGCCACCAGGGCGCTGGGCAGCAGGGCGCGCAGCATCATGGCGGTCGTGAAGCCGAAATAGCGGCTCTGCTGGATCGCGGTGACGGGAGCGCTGGCGACCGTGGCGAAGAACAGCGCCCACGCGAATCCGTTCAGGCTGCCGTCGAACAGCAGCACGCCGAACAGGATGCGGGTCGCCAGGGTGACGACGACCGGGAAGGCGCTCAGGTAGGGACGGCCGATCGCCGTCACCGCCATCGGGATGTAATTGAAGGCGAGCGTCACGACGGCCGCCAGCACGAGCGGCAGGATCGCCGGCACGCACTCGACCCATTTGGCGCCGTACAGCGCGACGACGACGTCCTCGCCCAGCACGGCGGTCAGCGCCAGCGCGGTCCAGCCGACGCCGGTCAGCAGCAAGGTGGAGCGAGCGAGGATCGGCGCCAGCGATTCGCCCTTGTGATAGGTCTGGGCCAGGTACGGGACGGCGCCGTAGTTCATCGTCGAACCGGCCACGTAGCTGAAGATCGACACGGTCGAATTCGCGCGGCTCAACAGGCCCACGTGGCGTGCCGAGCCCAGTTTGCCGAGCAGGATATCGGGGATCGAGTTGTTCAGCGTGGTCGCGCAATTCGTCACGAGCGAGCCGACGCCGAAATGGGCGACGCTCTTCCAGTGGCGGAAGCCCGGCAGCCACGGCATGCCTTTCGGGCGCAGCGGCACGTAGGCGATGCCGCAGGCGAGGATGTTGATCAGGTTACCCCAGGCCATCGACATGGCGCCGTAGCCCATCTCGCCGAGGATCAGCGTGCTGGCGCAGAAGCACACCGTGCCGACGACGTGGACGACGGCCTGTTTCTCGGCCTCGTAGTGACGGGCGAGCAGGGCGCCGGTGACGGTGCCGAACGGGATGAACACGAAGCCGATCGCCAGCACGCGCATGACCGGCACGATGCCCGGTTCCTTGAACCACGTGCCGAGCCAGCCGCTGGCGGCGAACAGGGCGGCCGCGATGACCCACGACGTCGTGAACACGACGCCGGTGGCCGAGCGGATCTTGTCGTTGTCGAGGTCCGGTTCGCGCTGCAGGTAATAGCTGACGCCGAAGTCGCGGAACACCTGGGCGAAGTTCACGAACACGACCGTCATCGAATAGATGCCGATCTCGCTCGGGCTCAGGATCCGGGCCAGCAGGATGCTGACGATGAATTGCAGGACCTTGGTGCCCGAGGTCGCGAAGAAGTTAATGACCAGCGAACGACGCAAATCTGCCATGACAGCGCAACCGGGGAGAGAAAAACGCGCCGGGTATCAGGCCGGCGCGTTGGAGATCAGGTGGATGGCCTGGCGCGACGTCGTCTTGTACTTGTTGTTGATGAAGCGCATCGGTCCGATGAAGTGGAAGAACGCCGTCTCCGCCGTGGCGCAGTCGGGCGTGCCGTATTTCGGGAACGGCAGCGAGGTCGTGGCGAACGCGTTCGCCACCAGGTAGTTCGAGGTCACCTGTTCGGTGCCCCAGCGTTTCCAGTCCTCGCCCAGCTTGCCCGTCATGCGGCGCGAGAAGTCGAGCAGGTGGCCGCGCATCGTCGTCGACGGCGGGAACCCCGTGAAGCCGGAGCAGCCGCGCACGTAGCGGGCATCGTTCGGCAGGCCGACGTTGGCCATCTCGGCTTCCGACAGCGTCTGGATGTGCGCGCCCGGCTTCACCTTCGGCAGCGCGTGGGCGCGCACGGCGTCCAGCGGGCGGATCGGCGTGTCCGGGATTTCGCCCAGCACGAAGCCGGCGCCGGTCTGGATGGCCCGCAGCACTTCCGGGATCGGCTGCATGGTCAGCGTATCGGCATCGAGCTGGATGACGTAGCTGTCCTGCGCGTAGCCGGAGATCGCGAACAGGCGCTCCCAGGTGCCGCCGCGCGGGATGTCCGGATGGGTGAATTCGCCCGCCTCGCGCAGGATCACGTGCGGCAGGTGGTGCTTCAGCACGGCGCGGTCGTTCTCGTCGATCGACGGATCGCACACGACCACGATGCGGGACGGATTCAGGAAGTGCGTGAACGACTTGACCGCGACCAGGTAGGAATGGACGTCGCGCTGGTGCACCATCGACAGCAGCGTGAAGGGCAGGTCGCCGCGCGTGACGGGGCGGGTGTCCAGGATCTGGCGTGCGACTTTCTGGTACTGCCATCGGAAATAGTCTCGCCTGACGCGCTGGACCACCCTCTCGACTAAAGACATTCCTCGGGACTCCCTTTTCTACTGATCGAATTCAAAGCATCTTTACAGAAACCGTGCGATGTGTGCGGCGAACTCCTTGCTTTGACGCACAACATTATATGCGGTATCGACGTGCGCACGCGCGTTGTTACCATGCATTTTTGTCATTTCCGGATCGTCCACATAGCGCAGCACGGCCTGCGTGAAACCGGCGAAATCGTCCAGCGCGATCACGGCGCCGGTCTTGCCGTCGAGGATGGTCTCCTTCGGGCCCAGCGCCGCGCTGGCGACGACGGGGATGCCGCACGCCATGGCTTCGACGATGGCATTGCCGAAGCTTTCGCGCTCGGCCGCGTGCACGAGCAGGTCGGCGGCGCGGTAGTAAGGCACGAGATCGTTCTGGCGGCCGGCGAACACGCACACGTCGGCGAGGCCGAGTTCTTGCGCGCGCTGTTTCCACTGGACGGCCGGCGGGCCATCGCCCACGTAAATGAAACCGATGCGCCGGTCCGGGCGCGCGTCGATGACGTCGCGCACCACTTGCAACAACCGGTCCACGCGTTTTTCCGGGCGCGCCTGCGACACGGCCAGGATCCAGAAACGGTCCTGGTCCAGGCCCAGCCGGGCACGCGCTTCGGCGCGGTCGCCCGGATGAAACTTGACCGAATCGACCGAATTGCGCATCAGGACCACCTTGTCGCGCGGCAGCTTCTGGTAATTCAGCAGGAATTGTTCCTGCGCGACGGAATTGGCGAGGTGCAGGTCGTGCTGCTGCATGCGCAGCACGCGCCGCAGCAGGAATTTCGCGACTTTCTTGAACGCGCCGTCACGCTGGCGCGGATCGAAGCTGTCGTTTTCCGTATTGATCGTGCGCACACCCAGGCGGCGCAGCAGATCCAGGCACACGGTATTCGACAGCGCGCTCATGAACACCATGACTTTTACGTCGTGGGTACGCACGAATTGTTCGATCGCGGCCCGCCCGGCCGGTGTCGTGTCGTAGCAATCCAGTTCGACGGGCTGCAGGTTCTTCGGCTGGTAGCTGGGATTGCCGGTCAGCTTGGGAAACGCCATGTACACGTTCGCCCGTTCGCGCAGGTCGGCGCTCGCCCGGTCGCGCACGGCGGCGGTGAAATTCCATACGTAGCCCGTATCGTCGGGATAACGCATGGTAAATACGATTCCTGGCTTATCCGCAGCGGCCACCCTGTTCTCCGGCATGAAGGTTGTTCGTCCGGTTATAGTTTCACTTTGACAACAACCGGCGCGAAATTATAGCCTATTGATAACCTATCTAAAGTGCAACACCTTGTAACGTGCGCACCTCGATACGCTTCTTCGGACCCAGGAAGTTCCGCAACGGTAATTCAATGAACCGGTAGCTCATGTGCGCCAACAACAGGATGGCGGCTTCGAACAGCACGAGCGCGGCCAGGAAGAACAGGACCTGGTGCTCGTGGGAGAACGGTATCGCCCGGCCGGCCGCGCCCAGGGCTTTCGCAAACACGTGCAGCAGCAGGCTGTGCCACAGATAGATCGAATACGAGATGTCGCCGATCCAGATCAGGACCGGATGATGCAGCCAGTGGCCGCCGCCCGTTCCCATGCTGGCCGCGACCACGAGCGCGCAAAAGCCCACGAACGCGAGCATGTCGGCATACGGCGACGGCACGAACAACAGGATCAGGAAGACCGCGGCCAGGGTGCCGTTGGCGGCAGCGTCGGCGAACGGTGCCGTGCGCTGGTGCAGGACGATCGCGTACAGGCACGCACCGGCGCAAAATCCGATCAGGCACCGGAAGAATGCGAACCCGACCGTCAGATTCGCACTGCCGAAATGGATGGCCAGGAAGGCGAACAGCCCGAGGATCACCGGCAGGGCGAGCACTGCCGCTTTTTTCGAGCAATAACGGCGGGCCAGCGGAATCGCAAACGGGAACACGATATACGTCCACCACTCGACGCTGATCGACCACGAAGGCTGGTTCCACGTCGTGTGGTTGAAGAAGCCCATCGCGTGCAGGAGCAGCAAATGGGCGGTAATCGACCAGTCCGGGTTGTCCTGGGTCTGCTTGATCCCGATGGCGGCCAGGCCGACATACACGAGCAGCAATAGCAGATGCAGCGGATAGACGCGCGCAAACCGCGCGCGCAGGAACCGCATGTAGCTGCCGGCCCTGACGGCATCCGCGAAATGCCTGCCGTATGCATGGCTCATCACGAAACCGCTCAGGACGAAGAAGAAATCCACGAAGAGGTAGGTGTGCAGGGCAAAATCGCGGAACAGGGATGCCTGCTGTAAGGCGGGAAACACGTCGCCCCAGATGACGATGAGATGCGCCAGCACCGTGCACAGGGCAGCGATACCCCGGAGGGAAGTCAGGGCATCGAATTTGAAATCGGATACCGGATTTTCGTTTTTGACGGACACCATGGTTGCCGATTTTTTCATTGACTGTCTGTACAGCGGGCACGACCGCAAGTGTAACAGCGGAGCGCGCCTGGATTGCCGTATTTTTACGCAGTCGTTGCAATAAAATTACGTTATCCGACCGGTTTCCGTTATCGTCCCGATTGCCGCACGGTTGATACTTAACAATAAGCTGTTGTGCTAGGATTGCAACATTTTTAACGGCATCAACAAGAACGCCCGACGGCCATATTTACCGTGGCAACGTCATGGGCATGGGACGCAAGAACGCAAGTGATGTTAACAAAAGCTCAGCATGTGCCGGCACAACTGGCACCCGGACAGCGTCCAGTCCTGCTCGTGATCGTCGACACCGAGGGCGAATTCGCCTGGGACCAGCCGTTCAATCGCAGTGCGATCGGGACGACGTCGATCGCCAGCCAGCCGCTGATGCATGCGCGCGTGTTCGACAAGTTCGGCATCCTGCCCACGTACATGGTCGACTGGCCGGTCGCGACGACGCCGGGCGCGGTCGCCACCTTGCGCCGCCTGCTGGATGCGCAGCGTTGCGAGATCGGCGCCCACCTGCACCCATGGGTCTCGCCCCCGTATGAAGAAGCGCTGTCGGATTTCAATTCGTATGGCGGCAACCTGCCGCGCCAGCTGGAATACGACAAGCTGCGCCTCCTCACCGAAACCATCGCCGACGCGTTCGGCCGCCAGCCGCTCGCGTTCAAGGCCGGCCGTTACGGCCTCGGTCCGCACACGGCCGAATCGATCGCCTCGCTCGGCTACGAAGTCGATGCGAGCGTCGTCCCCTACAGCGCCTTCACGGAGGACGGCGGGCCGGATTTCCGCACGTTCGACGAGCACCCGTTCTGGTTCCAGGCGGGGCGGCGCGAGCTGCTTGAATTGCCGGTCACGACCGGCTACTGCGGCTGGTTGCGCCATGCCGGGCCGGGCCTGTACGACCTCGCCCAGCGCCGCTGGGCACGGCGCCTGCGCCTGGGCGGCGTGCTGGCCCGCTCGCGTGCGCTCGAGCGCGTGCGCCTGAGCCCCGAAGTGGCGTCCGGCGCCGAGATGCGCCGCCTGACCGAGGCGTTGCTGGCCGGCGGCTGCCAGGTCTTTTCGCTGACGTACCACAGCCCGTCGATGATGCCGGGCCACACGCCGTACGTGCGCTGCGAGGCGGACCTCGAGCGCCTGATCACGACGGTGCACGATTACTGCGCGTGGTTCCGCGACCGCGTCGGCGGCGAGTTCATGAGCCTGTCGCAGCTGCGGCAGGCGCTGGCGGCGCAGCGCTGATCTCTCCGGTCCGGCGCGCCGCCAGCGCGTGCAACCGGCCCAGCCACGGCCAGCGGTAGCCGTTCAGGTGGTACATCGTGCGGATCTCGTCGGTCCAGCGGGTGTGCCATTCCATCACCCGTCCATAGAATTCGATGCGTTCGAACCGGCCCTCGTCGAACAGGCCGCGCGTCGCTTCTTCGCGCATCAGCAGTGCCGGCGACAATTGCGGGCCGAGCGCCTCGTCGTAGGCCGTCTTGAGGATCACGATGCAGCCGCCGCCTTCGACGCACAGATCCATCGCGGCCAGGTGCGCGCCGTCCGGGCCGTCGAACCAGTAGCGGTAGACGCTGGCCGCGCCGCGGCGCGCGAACGCTTCCAGCATCGCGCGGTAGAAGCGGCCCTGGTCGTTGTCCGCGGCGACGGCCGTGCCTTCGGATGCCTTCCAGCCGCTCGTCTCCAGTTTGCCGTAGTCGGCCACGGCGCCCGCCATGAGCCCGGGATCGCGCACGATTTCCAGGCGCGTCGCGATGCCGTCCTGGCGCAGGCGGTTGCGCTGCTTTTTCAGGTTGTTGCGCAGGTTCTTGCCGCGCGCGTTCCAGTAGTCGTCGAAGGTCCCTTGCAGCGTGATGCGCGCCGTCTCGATGTAATCGAAGCCGTGCGGCCCGGCCGGGCGTGCCGTCAGCATCGGGTCGCACTGCGTGAGGCCCAGCATCAGCGCGGGGCCGGGCAGGGCTCGAAGCAGGTCCGCGAGCAGGCCGTCGGCGGGACGGGTATCGCGCTGCAGCCACAGGCCGACGGGCGCCTGCGCGGGCTGGAACGTGTTCCACACGCCGGGGCGGCCCGGGGCCACGATCGTCATCGCGTCCGTGTCTTCACCGTGACCATGCCAGGCGAGCAGCTCGCGGCCCGTGCCGAACACGTCGAGCAGCGGCTGCACGAAATCGGCGGCGAGCAGCGGCGATGCGGCGCCGGCCGCGTGCAGGCGCTGCCAGCGGGCGGCGTGCCGCGCGAACTCGCGCGCAGGAACGACAGTCCAGCTCATGCCGGCACCGCCGCGCAGGTTTCCAGGGCCTGGCGCACCTGCGCATGCAGCCACGCGCGTTCGTCGTCGTCGAGCGCCTGGTGGCACGGGAAGGCGATCAGGCGCCGGCCCAGGTCCGCGCTGTTGGCGCATACGCTCGCGTCGACGCCCGCCCACAGGGTCGCGCCGAAGCGCGTCATCGGCACGCCGGCGCGCTGGAGCGTCTCGAACACGGCTTGCGGCTGGTCGACGAGCAGCGGGAACATCCACGGACAGGCGCCGTCGGGCAGGTTCGCATAAAGCGGACGGCAGCCGGGCGCGCCGTCCAGCGCGCGCTGCAGGTCGAGGTAGTTGCGCCGCCGCCGCGCGACGATGCGCGCGGGCGAGACCGCGCGCAGCACCGCGCGCGAAAACCAGGACGAGCGCTTGTCGGCCCAGCGCGCATCGAACTCGAAGCTGCTGTCCGACGACGACGGCGCCAGCGCGGGCGCGGACGCCGTCGTGCCGCCGCTCTTGTTGCCGCGTGATTTCAGCGCGCCCCACAGCGCGCTTTTCGCGCGCAGCGGCAGCGCGAGCAGCATCCGCAGCACGGGCAGGCGGCCGTAGACGAAGGCCGCTTCGAGCGCGTTCAGCGCGGCCTTCATTTCGAAGCCGGCGCCGGCGCCGCGCAGGGCCACGTCCAGCCGGTGCCGGCGCGAGACCAGGCATCCGCCTTCGTAGATCGGGAAGAATTTCATCGTGCTGCCGATCGCGTAGTCGCCCACGCTTCCCACCGCGACGCCGTCGCGCGCGCCGAAGAAGCAATGGGCGCAATCCTCGACGAGGCCGATGTCATGGCGGTCGCACAGCGCGCGCAGCGGCGCGAGGTCGTGCGGGATGCCGAAGAAGTGCGTGGCGAGGATCGCCTTGACCCGCCCCCTGGCGACGTGCGCTTCGATGTCGGCCAGGTCGGGCGCCGTGTCCGGCCGCACGCGGTAGAACGCGACCTCGGCGCCGCACCAGTGCGCGGGCGGGACCATCGACGGGCTGTGATAGGCCGGCACCAGCACGACGTCGCCGTCACCCACGCCGAGCGCGCGCAAGGCGAGGCCGATGGCGACGCGGCCGCTCGTGACGAGGCGCGCGTCCGCCCCGTCCAGCAGCGACGGCAGCGCGGCGCGCCGCCCGCCCGAGAATGCGGCAAGCGACAGCACGGGAACGGGAGGAATGGCGCGGCGGACGGGGGCTGTTGACGTCATGCATTTAATATAACATGCGCCCCCGCTTCCGTGCCCCTGGCACGGCCCTGGAATCTCAGGCGCAGACCTCGACGTCGGCCACGGGGACGACTTCCTGGCGCTTCAGGCGCCACATGCCGTATTTGTCGTAGGCGGCCTGCTCGACCATGCGCGGCATGGCTTTCAGCAGGCTTCCTTTGAGCAGGACGTTCCGGGACGACTCGGCCCGCATCGGCATGGCGGCGGCGGCGGACAGGCCATCCGTCGCGAAGCGGTCGGCGTTCTCGCCCAGGAACTGGCAGAGCCGGGCGAGGCGGCTCTGGTTGACGCGGTGGCGGCGCATCCTGGACATCTGCAGGTCGGAAGCGTGCACGTACTCGAACGGATGGGTGAGGATCACGACCTGTTCGACGCCTTCGCGGTGCGCCTGCTCCAGCAGCATGCGCGTCTCGGCAAAATTGCTGCCCGTGATGGTCAGGCTCTTGAGGTGGGTTTTTCCGGGCACCTTCCAGTCGCGGAAGGTCAGGATCGGGCATTCGATCACGCCATGGCGTTCGTGGCGGCCGCTGTACAGGCGATAGTTCTCGTCGCCGCTGTCGAACACGGCCACGCCGACGTGGGAACTGTAAGGGATCCCCGCACGGGCCTGGGCGCGATACAGCGCGTCGTCATGGTGCAGGCTCCCGCTGCGGAATACCGTCGGTGTCGGCAACCCCCACGTGTGGAACGTCTCCAGCCCGTATTCCATCAGTTTCAGCGATTCGTCTTCGGCGCGGCCATGAAAGGCATCGATACCGGGCTTCGTGCGCACGCGCGCGCGTTCGCGCCAGTCCTCGTGCTGGAAGACGCTCCAGCACGGATGCAGGTGCAACTGCACGTCGTGTCCCGCCGCATGCAGTTTTTCGGCGATGTCGCGCATGGGGTCGCGATGGAAGTAATGCCGGTTCAGGACTTCGACGAAGAAGGTCGCCGTGATCCCGTACCGCGCGAAGCAGTCGAGCATATAGCCCAGGCCATGCGACTTGTAATCGCTCACGCACCATACGCGCTGCTCCGCGACCGGGCATACCGTCCGATCGCGAAAAGCGCCGGCGATACTGAACTCGGTGTCAACAGTGATGGATACTTGGGTACGCATATTGACACCAGGAAATTTGCTTAAATTCAGCATATATCCTCTGATGTAAATACGCAAGTTACGGTTTAGAAATGAAGTAATTGCTGTTTGAAAACAACAAATTTGCTGAAATGTATTTAAAAGCGAAATATCGATACATGCCGGGTGCATGTGTTCGCCAACCCGGCGCGGGAATGGATGGGGAAGCGATCGACCAGTGCCAGGCACCGGTCGATGTTGTCAGATGTCGATGCGCCGCTCGTGGTCGCCGGTGGCCAGTACGATGGCGACGTCGTTGCCCTGTGCCGGCCGTGCCTTATCCTTTTTCAATAAGGTCTTCAGCACCCTGGACAAGACAAACTTCAGCGGTTCGCATTTCAGGGACAGCCAGGTCGCGGCAACAAATGGGGCGATATAGATGGCCAGAATGTAGACCGGGCCTTGGGGGACATGGGCAATCGCAAGGATCGCCTTGCAAAAGTACATCAACGGATAATGGAAGAGGTAAAGACCGAAACTCGTTTCCGCTGTCGTACGGACCAGGCGCACCACGTTTTCGGAAGGATTCCTGAAAACCCGTTGCATGCGGGCGAAGCCGTAGATGTTCAGTGCGATGAGGAAGCCCACGACATAGCTCTGCGGCCAGAAGTTGATGCCCCATGGCTTGAGATCGACCAGCGGGTAAGCGATCGGGAGAGCGGTAAAGAGCTTCGACCCACCCATCATGACGTACAGGGTAAGGCTCACCACGGACACAAGAAGAGCGCCGAGGCCCAGCAATGTCTTGTCCGCTGCCCCGTGTTTTCGCAGCAGATGAAAGAGGCCGACGCCGAGGAGCCAGACCGGAAACGCGATGATGATGCCGGGTCCGGCGAAAGCAATCACCAGGCCTGCCATGGCAATGCGCTGCCATCCACGAAAATAGATCAGGGTCGCGAAGATCGCGTAGTACCAGAATTCGTAGGACAAGGACCAGAACGGCCCATTCGTTCCCAGCCAGATATCCAGAAACCAGATCTCGTTGAGGAACAGCGCAGTGATGCCGGAAGCGGCAATCCATTTGTATGCCGGATAAGGCTGCATCGGCGCATATGCGGACAACGCGAGCCATTGACCCAGCGTATCGAGGACCAGGGTCAGGAGGATTGCCGGTAGCGCGACCGACCACAGACGGGCGAATCGTGCGATGAAATAATCGACGATGTCCCGGCGTTTCCCCGTTGAAGAAAACGCGATCACGAAACCGGACAGCACGAAAAATACAGCGACGCCCAGGCCGCCATAGGTACCGAAGAACGGGAGCTTGTAGTGCGAAAAGTGGCCAGCGTGGAAGAGATAGACCATCAACGCGGCAAAATATCTGAGCAGGTCCAGATACACCGACAGATTCGGTTGCAACACGTTCGACGGTTGAGAGAAAGTTGCTTTATTTTCCATTATTCTGCCGTATCGGGGCCAGGAAGACCGGCGCCGCCGGCTGGTCAAGACCGCTTACGATAACCGGTTTTACCAGATGAATGTCATTAGTTGTTTATCTTATAATAAAAACGTCCTGGTTGTGTCTATTTGCGACATCATGCCTTCTTGATATCGCTATCGTCCGGTCGACGGGACCGGTGACGTGCCGGTTGGTACGCTTCCCAGAAGCGAACTGGTAAGATGGGCGTTTGCCTTACTACGCTCCCGCTGGCATCGATGAACCACTTGATCCACGACTCCCTGTTCGACACCGCGGCGCGCACGCCCGCCGCCGAAGCCCTCGCGTACGGCGACACGCGCTGCAGCTATGCGCAGCTGGCCGAGGACGTGCGCGCCGTCGCCGCACTGCTGCTGGACGCCCGCCTGGAACCGGGCGCGCGCGTGGCCGTGTACATGGAAAAGCGCATCGAGAACGTGGCCGCGATGTTCGGCGCCGCAGCCGCCGGCTGCGTCTTCGTCCCCGTCAACCCGCTGCTCAAGCCCGAGCAGGTCGCGTACATCCTCGCCGACTGCAACGTGCGCCTGCTGGCCACGACGGCCGAACGCCTCGCGCAGCTCGCCCCGGTGCTGGAACGCTGCCCGGACCTGCGCGCCGTGCTGCTGGCCGACGGCGACGTGCCGCCGGCCGACGCCGCGCTGCCGGTGCTGGCCTGGCCCTCGCACGCCGCCGCGGCCTTCGCGCCGCACCGCCGCATCGACACCGACGTCGCCGCAATCCTGTACACGTCGGGCAGCACGGGCCAGCCGAAGGGCGTCGTGCTGTCGCACCGGAACATGGTCGCGGGCGCGCAGAGCGTGGCCAGCTACCTGGACCTGCGCAGCGACGACCGCCTGCTCGCCGTGCTGCCGCTCAGTTTCGATTACGGCCTGTCGCAACTGACGACGGCCTTCCTGCGCGGCGCCAGCGTCGTGCTGATGAACTATCTGTTCCCGAAGGACATCGTGACGATGGTCGCGCGCGAGCGCATCACGGGTCTCGCCGCCGTGCCGCCCCTGTGGATCGCGCTCGCGCGCCTCGCATGGCCCGCCGATTGCACGCTGCGCTTCATCACGAACTCCGGCGGCGCCATGCCGGTGCCGACGGTGCAGGCGTTGCGCGGGAGTCTGCCGGACACGCGGATTTTCCTGATGTACGGCCTGACGGAAGCGTTCCGCTCCACGTACCTGCCGCCGGAGGAAGTCGCGCGCCGTCCCGATTCGATCGGCCGCGCGATCCCGAACGCCGAGATCCTCGTCGTGCGCCCGGACGGCACGCCGTGCGATGCCGACGAACCCGGGGAACTCGTGCACCGCGGCGCGCTCGTCGCGCTGGGCTACTGGAACGACCCGGCGCGCACGGCGCAGCGGTTCCGCCCCGCGCCCGGCCAGGATCCGGGCCTGCCCGTGCCGGAACTCGCGGTATGGTCGGGCGACACGGTGCGCCGCGACGCCGACGGTTACCTGTACTTCATCGGCCGCAGCGACGACATGATCAAGGTGTCCGGCTACCGCATCAGTCCCACCGAGATCGAATCCGTACTGCACGCGACCGGCCTCGTCGCCGAGGTGGCCGCGTTCGGCATCGACCATCCGCAATTGGGCCAGGCGATCGCCGTGATCGCGGTACCGGTGGAAGAGGGCGTCATCGACAGCACGGCCCTGCTGGCCGAATGCAAGCGCCGCCTGCCGGCCTACATGGTCCCGGCCCGCATCGACCTGCGCGCCGGTCCGCTGCCGCGCAACCCGAACGGCAAGATCGACCGCAATTTGCTGCGCCAAACCCTGCACACGAACGAAGCAACATGAACAAACCGCGCCACGCACCGCAGATCCACTTTCCCGTCGTCGACGACGTCCTGCAGGTCGGCGGTATTCCGCTGACCCGCCTCGCGCAGCGCGTGGGCCGCACGCCGTTCTTCGCCTACGACCGTGCCCTGTGCACGCAGCGCGTGCGCGCCTTGCGCACCCAGCTGCCTCAAGGCGTACTGCTGCATTACTCGATCAAGGCCAATCCGATGCCGGCGCTCGTGCAGCACATGGCCGGTCTCGTCGACGGTCTCGACGTCGCGTCCGGCGGCGAGCTGAAGACGGCGCTGGATGCCGGCATGGCACCGGAGCGCATCAGCTTCGCGGGTCCGGCCAAGCAGGAGGACGAGCTGGCGCAGGCCGTCGCCGCCGGCGTCTGCGTGAACGTGGAATCGGAGCGCGAACTGATCGCCCTCGCGCGTATCGGCGACGCGTTCGGCATCGCGCCGCGCATCGCCCTGCGCGTGAACCCGGACTTCGAACTGAAATCCTCCGGCATGAAGATGGGCGGCGGCGCCAAGCCGTTCGGCATCGACGCCGAAGAGGTGCCGCGTGTGCTGCGCGTGGCGGGGACGCTGAACGTCGACTTCCAGGGCTTTCACATCTTCGCCGGTTCGCAGAGCCTGCGCGCGGACGCCATCATCGAGGCGCAGGCGCGCAGCATCGGGCTCGCGCTGCGCCTGGCCGAGGCGGCACCCGTCCCCGTGCGCCAGGTGAACATCGGCGGCGGCTTCGGCATCCCGTATTTTCCGGGCGAGGAAAGGCTCGATGTCGCGCCGATCGCCGCGCGCCTGGCGCCCGAGCTGGACACGTTGAAGACGGCGCTGCCGCAGGCACGGCTGGCGCTGGAACTGGGCCGCTACCTCGTCGGCGAATGTGGCATGTACGTGGCGCGCGTCGTCGACCGCAAGGTCTCGCGCGGCGAAGTCTTCCTCGTGACGGACGGCGGCATGCACCACCACCTGGCCGCATCCGGCAACCTGGGCCAGGTCATCCGCAAGAATTATCCGGTCGCCGTGGGCAACCGCATGTCGGCCGTGGACAGCGGCCCGGCCAGCGTGACGGGGCCGCTGTGCACCCCGCTCGACATCCTCGCCGACCGCATGGACCTCGCGCATGCGCAGGTCGGCGACCTGGTCGTCGTGTTCCAGTCCGGCGCCTACGGCCCGACGGCCAGCCCGGGCGCCTTCCTGGGGCACCCGGCACCGCTGGAAGTGCTGGTCTAGCGCTTGCGGGGCGTCGGGGCCGGCGCCGGCTGCTTCCACGCGCCTGCCTGCGCCTTGCGGCGCGACAGGAAGGGCAGGCGCAGCGGCGGCGTGTTGTCCGGCTGCGGTGCGATGAACAAGACCTTCTCGAGGCACACGAGGATCGCCAGCACGTAGTAGGGCAGGTCGTAATAGGCCATCGCCAGGAACGCGCCCGCCGTCATGTAGCCGATGATGCTGACCTGGCACATCCGCGCGGTCGTCGCGGCCCAGGCCAGCTCCGGATCCTTGCCGCACTTCTTCACGATGCGCGAACCGGTGCGCCACGCGAAGAAGAACATCAGCAGGTACAGGAACAGGCCAATGTAGCCGTGCTCGCCCAGCACCTGGAAATAGATACTGTGGGCGACGAAGAACACGGTCGGATCGGGCGCGTACAGCTGGAAGATTTGCGGCGTGAACGTCGCGAACCCGCCGCCGAGCGGCAGGTGATTGGCGACGTTGATCGCGAAGCCCCAGGAGTTGATGCGGCCCAGCGCCGAGGCGTCTTCCTTGTAGTTGTCGATGGAATGCATGCGATCCATCCATTCGGCCGGCATCGCGACGAGGAGCAGCGGAATCGCCAGTGCGAACAGCATGCCGGTCTTGACCTTCGAACTCGACTTCAGCCACAGGAACAAGGCCATGCATGTGCCGCCCAGCAGGGCGCCGCGCGAATAGGAGCCGATGACCGAGACGCCGGTGAGTATTGCCACCACGATGGCCGCGCGTTTCGTCCATTTGGTCGGCGCGAACGACGAGACGGCCACGATCAGCGGGACGCTCGTCACCATGGCCAGCGCCAGGGTGTTGTTGTCGCCGATATAGGTGCCTTGCGGCCCGATCAGACCGTTATGACCGCCCGTCATGATGGTCCAGAGACCGCCCTTGAAGCCCCAGAAGCCCAGCGACGCCGCGACGGTCAGGACCAGCGCCTTCGCGTCGTTGACGGTGCGGGTGACGGCGATCGTCAAGAGGACGATCAGCATCGTTTTCATCACGGTATTCCATTCTTCCCAGGCTCCGGCCTGGTTGAGCGCGAATACGGCCGTCAGCGTGACCCACAAGATCACGATCATCAGCTGGACGACGACCGGCGTGAACGGGAGCTTTTTCTGTTCTTTCGAAAACAGGGCGGACAGCAGCGTGACCGCCGCCACGATCATCGCGAACGGAAACGAACCGGCGAAGCCATAGGTCAGCCTGTGCGGATTCATCAGGCTGAAGACGGCATACACCAGCACGCCCACGATGGGGCGCTTGAGCGCGAACGGGATGCTGAGCAGCATCGCTATGAGAAGGATAACGTCACGCATGCT
This sequence comes from uncultured Massilia sp., assembly GCA_966212555.1. GTDB lineage: Bacteria > Pseudomonadota > Gammaproteobacteria > Burkholderiales > Burkholderiaceae_D > Telluria. Next base: position 23,063 of record CBIHRX010000010.1, on the reverse strand, counting down.
GCGTCCTCATGCCCCCGCGCTCACCCGCAGGAACGCATCGAACATCATCAGCGACCACAGGGCCACGCTGTGGTCGGCCGTGCCGGCGTGGTGCTCGGCCACCAGCTTTTCCAGGTAGCGCCGGTTGAAGATGCCGGTATCGACCAGGCGCGCGCCCAGCACGGCCTCGCGCACGGCCTCGCGCAGCGGGCCGCGCAGCCAGGCCGCGAGCGGGATCGAGAAGCCCTTCTTGGAGCGGTACATGATGTCGTGCGGCAGGTGCGGTTCCAGTGACTTCTTGAGGATGTACTTGCCTTCGCCGCCGCGCAGTTTCAGGCTCGGGGGCAAGGTCGCCGCGTATTCGCAGAATTCGTGGTCGAGCAGCGGCACGCGCACTTCGAGCGAATGGGCCATGCTGGCGCGGTCGACCTTCGTCAGGATGTCGCCCGGCAGCCAGGTCTTGAAGTCGAGGTACTGGATCAGCGACAGCGGATCGTCCGTCGGCGCCTGCGCCGCATGCGCGCGCATCACGTCGATCGCGCGGTAGCCTTGCAGGTCGCTCCTGAACGTGTCCGAGAACAGCAGGTCGCGCTGGCGGTCCGGCAGGCGCGACACGCCGTGGAAGTAGCCTTCGACGAGGTCGCGCGCGATGGACTCGAACGTCGTCTTGGCGCGGAACACGCGCGGCGCCCAGTCGGCCTTCGGGTACAGGCTGCCCAGGGTGCCGAACAGTGGTTTGCGGATCGCTTCCGGCACCTTGGAGCGCACGCTGTGCTCGGCCATCGCGAAGCGGTAGCGGCGGTAGCCGGCGAAGTTCTCGTCGCCGCCGTCGCCCGACAGCGCCACCGTCACGTGGCGGCGCGCCAGCTGGCACACGCGGTAGGTCGGGATCGCGGAGCTGTCGGCGAACGGTTCGTCGTACAAATGCGCCAGCGTGTCGATCAGGCCGTAGTCGTCCTTGTCGACGATCTGCGCGTGATGGTGCGTGCGGTAGCGCTGCGCCACCTGCATCGCGTACTGGGTCTCGTCGAATTCCGGATCGTCGAAGCCGATCGAGCACGTCGTCACGCCTTCGCTGACGGTGCCGTCCCGCTCGCCCGCCATCATCGCGACGACGGCGCTGGAATCCACGCCGCCGGACAGGAAGGCGCCCAGCGGCACCTCCGCTTCCATCTGGCTTTTCACCGCTTCGCGCACGCGCTCGATCAGTTCGGCCTCCACGTCCGCTTCCGGCCGCGCCGGCGCCACGTTGAACGCGAGGTCCCACCAGCGCTTCGGTGTCACGGCCCGGTCGCCGACCTTCAGCAGGATCGAGTGGCCGGGGCTGAGTTTGTACGCATTGTGGAAGATGGTATTCGGCTCCGGCACGTAGCCGTAGGCGAAGTAATCCTCGACGGCGCGCGGGTTCAGCTTGCGCGACAGTTCGGGGAAGGTCATGATCGACTTCAGTTCCGAGCCGAACACGAACAGGCCGCTGGGCAGCAGCGAATAGAACATCGGTTTCACGCCCACGTGGTCGCGCGCGAGGAACAGCGTCTGCTTCCTGCGGTCCCACACGCCGAACGCGAACATGCCGCGCAGGCGGCGCACGCAGTCCTCGCCCCATGCGATCCACGCGTTCATGACGACTTCCGTGTCGGACTTCGTGCGGAACACGTGGCCCAGCGCGACCAGTTCGTCGCGCAACGCGCGGTAGTTGTAGATCTCGCCGTTGAACACGAGGGCGACGTCGCGCGCGGCGTTCAGGAACGGTTGCTGGCCCGTGGCCACGTCGATCACGGACAGGCGGCGGTGGCCCATGCCCAGGGCCTTTTCCAGATACAGCTCGCCTTCGTCGGGACCGCGATGGTGCTGGCTTTCGTTCATGCGCCGCAGCGCTTCGCGGTCGATCTCCCGGTTGCCCTGGGTGTCAAAGATTCCGACTATTCCGCACATGATTTGGCTTTCTTGCTTGTCTTAGGGTGAAACGGTAACGCGTCAGTGTGCCTTGTTTCGGCAAAGTCCGTCGTACAGTGCGCCGTACGCGGCCACCATAGCGCGCAGGCTGAAACGGTCTTCCACGCGTGCGCGGGCCTCGCGGCCGTGCGTCGCACGCAGGCTCGCATCCTGCGCGTAGCGGGCCAGCGCAGATGTCAACGCGTCGATGTCGCCGACCGGGACCAGCAGGCCCTGCACGCCTTCGTCGACGACTTCCGGAATGCCGCCGACGCGCGAGGCGACGACGGGCAGGCCGCACGCCATCGCTTCCAGCATCGAGACGGGCGTGCCTTCGGCCAGCGAGGGCAGGGCGAAGATCGAGAACGTGTGCAGTACTGCGGCGATGTCCGCGCGCGCGCCGGGCAGCCATACGGCGTCAATCAGGCCGAGCTTTGCGACCTGTTCGCGCACGGCCGGCAGCAGCGGACCGTCGCCGACGATCGCCAGCTTCAGGCGCGGCGCCAGCTCCGGCAGTTGCGCGCGCAGCCGCGCGAACGCATCGACGAGGGCGCGGTGGTTCTTGACGTCCTGCACGCGGGCGACGGTGCCGATGACGATGTCGTCCGCAGCGAACGGCGCGTCCGCGGCGGGCGTGCCGCCGGGCGCGTACTTGTCCGTGTCGACGCCGTTCTTGATGAACAGCGTCTTCGCGGCCGGGATGCGCACGACGTCGCCGAGCCAGCGATTGAGGTCTTCCGAGACGGGAATGAAGCGGTCGACGAACGGCACGAGGCGGCGGCGCAGGAAGTTGTGCTTCGGGTTCAGGCCGTGCGGGTCGCTCGCGTCGCGGCCGTGTTCCGCGTGGATGCGCACGGGGACGCCGACCAGCGTCGCCGTGAACGCATATTCGAGCGCGGCCAGGTTATACGTGTGCAGCACGGTGGGGCGCAGGCGCCGCATCAGGCGCCAGAACGTCAGGTGCGTGCCGAGGCCGAGGCCCGGCGGCTTGCCGAGCGCGTGCAGCTCGACGTCGCGGCGGGCGATGCGGTCGGCGAACGACGTGTAGGTCGTCAGGCAGACGACGGCGTGGCGCCATGCCGGCATGCGGTTGATGCAGTCGACGAGCAGCGTCTCCAGGCCGCCCACGCCGAGCGAAAACACGAGGTGCACGACCAGCGGCCGGGTGTCGACGCCGGCCGGCGTGAGTGCGTGTGCTGGTGCATTCATCGTCGTGCCTTCAACATCATGCCGCCAGCGCCTTCTTCGTCAGGCGGCCGTAGATGGCCGGATAGCGGCCCACGCTGACCTTCCAGTTGCGCTCCGTCTCGACGTAGTGGCGACCGGCCTGGCGCAGCTGCGGCCACGTCTCCTGTGCGGCAAGCAGGGCGCCGACCTTGTCGGCCAGCGAGTCCGGATCGTCGGCGCGGAACAGCACGCCGGTCTTGCCGTCGGCGATCAGCTCGAGGTGGCCGCCGACGTCGGACGCGGCCAGGATGCGGCCCTGCGCCATCGCTTCCAGCGGCTTGAGCGGCGTGACGAGGTCCGTCAGGCGCATCGACAGGCGCGGGTACACGAGCACGTCGAGCAGGTCGTAGTACTTGTTGACCTGGTCGTGCGGCACGCGGCCCGTGAACACGACCTTGTCGGCGATGTTCAGGTCCTTCGCCATCTGGCGCAGCTGCGCGTCCTGCGGGCCGCCGCCGACGAGCAGCACGCGCAGGTCCGGCATGCGTGCGACGAGTTGCGGCACGGCGCGCAGCAGCACGTCCAGGCCTTCGTACGCATAGAACGAGCCGATGAAGCCGATCAGGCGCGAGCCGCCCAGGCCCAGCTGCTCCTTGAGTCCGAGGTCGGGCGTGCCGCCCATCGAGAATTTCTCGATGTCGACCGCGTTCGGGATCACGGTGACCTTGTCGGCCGGGACACCGCGCGCGACGATGTCCTTGCGCAGGCCTTCGCAGATGGTGGTGACGGCGTCGGCCTGCTTCAGCGCATAGGTCTCGAGCGCGCGCGTGAGGCGGTAGCGCAGGCCGTTCTCCGTGCTGGTGCCGTGGTCGACGGCGGCGTCTTCCCAGAATGCGCGCACTTCGTACACGACGGGGATGTTGAAGCGCTTGCCGGCGCGCAGCGCGGCGATCGCGTTCAGCGACGGCGAGTGCGCGTGCAGGACGTCCGGCTTCACGAGCGGGATGATCTCGGCCAGGCGCTTGGCCAGGCCGTCGATCACGTTCACCTGGTTCAGCACGGGCATCTTCGCCAGCGCGCCCTTCGATTCCGGCGTGCGGTAGAAGTGCAGGCCATCGACGGTTTCTTCCAGCATGTCGCCGGAATTCTGCTTGGCGCCGGTGACGTGGAAGGTTTCCCAGCCGAGCGCGCGCTGTTCGCGCAGGATCGAACGGGTGCGGAAGGTATAGCCGCTGTGCAGCGGGATCGAGTGGTCGAGGACGTGCAGTACACGCATGGTCTTGATTTCCGTTCTGGTTGTCGCGTTATGTTATTGGCGGGTGCGGGTCGCGTTCAGGGCCTGGTCCAGCGCCGGACCCTGTTCGGCCAGGAAGCGGTGCAGCGCGGTGCGCGCGCGTTCCTTGTCGTTGTCGTACGGGACGGCGAGCATCACGGCGGCGCCGTCGTCGCCGCGCAGCATCGCCTTGTTCGCGGCCTGCCACAGCTTGCCGACGGGGTCGCTGCCCGTGTAATGCCCGCCGACCCATTTGAAGGTCCAGACCATGAGCGCGCCTTGCGGCGTGCGCAGGATGCCTTCGTGCAGCGTCACCGGCGTACCGGCGACCGTCTCGGCACGCGACGTGCCTTCGACTTCGTGCCATGCATCCTCGTAGCCGCTCAGGCGGTTCATGGAGCTGATCAGGTTCTTGTCCGGGTTCTGGTTGCGGTAGTACAGGACGGTCAGGCTGACGGGCAGGCCGCCTGTCTGATACGCGCGGTGGAAGCGCGCATCCGGTTCCATGTAGAAGGGCTTCCAGTCCGCGAAGTCGGCGGCCGGCGGCGCGGTCACGGCGACGTCGGCCAGGCGCACGGGGGCCGGGTTGTGGTTCACGCGCTCGCCCATCAGCGCCAGCGCGGGCCAGAACGCGCACACGGCCAGGACGCCGACCACCATCGCCGGCAGGCGGGGCGGCGTGCCGGCCGCGCGCGGCGCGGATCCCGGCACGGCGGCCGCTGCGGCCGCACCGGACGGCGCGGCGGTGGCGGTATCTTCGCGCCAGAAGCTGCCGATCCAGAACATGACGAACATGACGAGGCCGAAGAACAGCCAGCCGTAGATGATGTGGTCGACGCCCGTCGCCAGCTCCATGCCGGACAGGTGGCCGATCATCACGATCATGTAGGCGCGCAGGCCGTTGGCGATGATGGGGACGATGACCGACAGGCCGATGAACAGGGCGCGGCGGGCCGCGGAGCGGTAGGTCAGGTAGGCGTACAGGCAGCCCAGCGTGATCGAGGAAATCAGGTAGCGCACGCCGCTGCAGGCTTCCACCACGGACCAGCTGCCGGTCGGCAGTTCGAAGCGGGTGCCGCTGCGCAGCACGGGAATGCCGGTGGCGCGCACGGCCCACACCGTGAAGTCGGCCGTGAACTGGATCAGCGGGCCCACGAAGATCTCGCCGAACGGCACCGCGAACAGCAGGAACAGCAGGGGGAAGGTGAGCGAGCCGGCCAGGCGCGGGCCGAACAGGGCCAGCGCGGCGACGGGCAGCATCGCGACGAACGTGTATTGCGACACGACCTGCACCTCGCCCAACTGGGCCGCGAGCCAGCCGGCGCCGAGGACGCCCAGCAGGAGCAGCGCGGGCGGCCAGGGTTGCGGCGGATACAGGCTGAAATTCTCGCGCCGGCGCCAGATGAGCCACAGGCTGATCGGCAGGATCACGTAGCCGTGGGCGAAGGTCTCGGAACTGTTCCACACCGAGACGATCGAGCGCACGGTGCCCAGGTACAGCAGGAACGGCGCGAGCAGGGCCAGCGCGATCAGCGCCGTGGCCTGGCGCGAGATGGGGGCGGAAGTGGCGTTGATCACGCCGGGCGGCGGTTTCAGGAACATTCGAGACTCTCCCCAATGCAAGCCAGGTTGCTGGACCAGCTGTAGCGGCGCTGGACCTTGGCGCGGGCGGCGGCGCCGATCGCGGCGGCCGCGCTGTCCTGGCCGGCCAGCAGCGTGCCCACGGCGTCGACGAAGCCGGCGGCATCCTCGGCCAGTACCAGTTCGCTGCCCGGTACGGCGTCGATGCCTTCCAGCGCCTGCGGCGACACGACGACCGGCGTCGCCATCGCCATCGCTTCCAGCACCTTGTTCTGGATGCCGCGCGCGATGCGCAGCGGCGCCACCGACACGGCGGCATGCGCGATGTACGGCCGCACGTCCGGCACGGTGCCCGTCACGACGACGCCGGGCAGCTTGGCCAGTTCCTGCACGGCCGGCGCCGGGCGCGAGCCGACGATGTAGAACTTCACGTCGCCGAAGCGTTCGCGCAGCGCCGGGAAGACGTCGGCCGCGAACCACTGCACGGCATCCACGTTCGGCCAGTAATCCATCGCGCCCGTGAATACGAGGGCGCGTTCGCCCGGCGCGTACGGATCTGCATGCGGCTGGTCGGGCGAGAAGTAGTCGGTGTCGACGCCGTTGCTGAAGTGGCCGATCTTGGCCGTGCTTTCCGGCGCGAGCTGGCGGAACAGGTCCGCCTCGGGCGCGGAGACGAACAGCGACGCGTCGTAGTCGCGCGCCACGCGGCGTTCGTACGCGAGCAGCTGACGCGCCTCGTAGCGGTACAGCCAGCTCATCGGCCACGATTTCTGTTCGGCGTACTGTCTCCACTTGTCCGAGTCGACGTCGCAGAAGTCGACGACGCGGCGCGCCGAGCGGTACGGGTCGGCGTACTGCGCCATCGCCGACGAGAACACGAGCACCCGCTCGATCTTGTGTTTCGCCACGGTGTCGTCGACCCAGCGTGCGAGCGAAGCGTCGCGGTAGTACTCGAGCGAGAGCGAGCGGTTCTTCAGCAGCGCCTGCAGGCTGCGCACGCGCGCCAGCAGGGGCTTCATGCCGGCGAAATGGCTGCTGGCGCACAGCGCCTCGACATGCGGCACGTACTGCCAGTCGTCGGGGTCGTCCACGAACGTGGCCAGGTGCACGCGGTAGTGCCGGGCCAGGTGCTTGAGCAAATGGTACGAGCGGATCTTGTCGCCCTTGTTGGGCGGGTACGGGATCCGGTGGATCAGCAGCAGCAGGTCTTCCATCGCTTATCCCAGGTTACGGACGATGTAGGGTCCCATGAAGTTCGCCACCGGCAGCGGCAGCTTCTTCCACATCTTGATGAACAGCTGGTATTTCGGGTTCAGCGGATTGTTGTCCGGCAGCGCGGTCGCGCCGTACAGCTTGTACTCGTACGGCAGGTGCTGCGCCGTGAAGCCCCAGTTCTTCTTGAAGTCGTAGGCGCCGGTACCGAGCTTGCTGCGGCCGAAGTCGAACAGCCGGCAGCCGCGCGCGGCCGCCGCCTGCATCAGGTTCCAGTACATGAAGTCGTTGCCGGCCACTTCGCGCGCGAGGTCCATGCCGCCGCCGTAGTAGGGCACGACTTCGTCGCGCCAGTAGAACGACAGCACGGCGGCCACGAGGCGGTTGTCTTCCGTGACGATGGTGCGCACTTCGCACTCGTCGCCGAACACGTCCTGCAGCATGGCGAAGTATTTTTTCGGGAACACCGGCGTGCCCAGGCGGTGCACGCTGTGCGCGTACGCCTCGAACATGCGGTCGACGTTGTTGTCGACTTCGCCGCGCAGGCCCAGCTTGATGCCCTTGCGGACCATCGCGCGCTGCTTGCGCGGGATGGCGTTCAGGTTCGCCTCGTCGTCGCCCGTGATCTCTTTGCGGAACGTGACGTACAGTTCCTTCGTGTGCCAGCTGGCGTCGTCCGGATGGAAGCGCTGCATGCCGCGGTATTCCAGGTGGCCGACGCCCAGCTTCTGCGCCAGTTCGTGCGCGGCCTGGTCGAGCATGGCGCGCGCCGCGTCGTTCGTCGCGGCGGGGCCGCCGTACACGCAGAACGGCATCGCACCGAGCGAGTGGCCGAACAAGCGGCTCTTGATTTCCGCGAGGGGCAGCACGCCCAGGATCTGGCCGTCCTGCTGCACGTAATAAAACCAGGTCTTGATGCCGAACGAGCCTTCGATCACCTTCTGCCAGCCGGACAGGTGGAAGAAGGTGGCGTCCGGGCAGGCGCGCACGAACGCGTCCCAACGGCCGTATTCTTGGGGCTGCAGCAGGTGCAGCGTCATGGGGGAGGTCGCCAGAACGGGGGCGGCCCGTTTGGCGGCAGCAGCTTCGATGATGGAGTTCATGGGCGGTTCAGGAAGATGTTGTCCATGCGGTCCCACGCGAAGTCGCGCGCGAGGGATTCGATACGGCGTTCCATCCGGTCGATGTTGATGTAGTGGCGGAAGCGGGCTTTCGCGCCCAGGCCTTCGGGACGCGGCTGGCCGGGGTCGACTTCCCAGGGGTGGAAGTAGAACAGGGCGGGCTGGCCATCCTCGCGGTTGACCTTGGCCATCATCCAGCGCGACAGCGCGTACGGCAGCAGGCGGAAGTAGCCGCCGCCGCCGGCCGGCAGGTTACGGCCCATCATCTGCACGGTCGTGATCGGGATTTCCAGCAGGCCGTCGGTGCCGTTCGGGTAGAACGCGAAGCGCGGCGCTTCCGGCATCCCGTAGTGGTCGTGCACGACCGGGTAGATGCTGGAGCTGTAGCGGTAGCCGGCGTCGAGCAGTTCGTCGAGCGCCCACAGGTTGTCGCGGCCGATCGAGAAGCTGGGCGCGCGGTAGCCCAGCACGGCCTGGCCGCCGATGTCTTCCAGCAGCGCTTTCGCGGAGCGGATGTCGTTGGCGAATTCGGCGCGGGTCTGGTCCGAGGCGCGCAGGTGGCCGTAGCCGTGGCTGGCCAGTTCGTGGCCGGCGGCGACGATGCGCCTGACGACCTGCGGATAGCGCTCGGCGATCCAGCCCAGCGTGAAGAACGTGGCGCGCACGCCGTGGCGTTCGAACAGCCCGAGGATGCGGTCCATGTTGGCTTCGACGCGGCATTCGCGGGTCGGCCAGCTGGCGCGGTCGATGTAGGGCGCGAATGCGGAGACCTGGAAGTAATCCTCGACGTCGCAGGTCATCGCATTGCGGATGCGTTGTCCCGGGGCCGGCACGGGCCGCGGGGCGAGTTCGACCATGTTCATTCTTGATTGTCCATAGGGTGGGTTACCGCCCCGTGGGGCGTGGCGACGATCTTCTTCAGGATCGACAGCACGGAAACGATCGATTTCTCCAGGCGCATCATGCGTTCGTCGAGCACTTCGACGCTGCTGGCGCGGCGCTCGCCCGTGCGCTGGTCGATGGTGCGCAGGCCGGTCTTGTAGTCGGTGTCCAGGCCGCCGTCCGCAGCGTCGGGCAGCGTGTCCGGCGCCGGCGTGCCGATGACATCGGGCGGCTGGAATTCCTCGCTGATGTCCTTCACGACCGTGTTGATGTCCTGCTCGCCGAACGCGTGCATCTCCTCCAGGAAGCCCATCAGCAGCACGCGGTCCATCAGCGTGTTGACCTTGCGCGGGATGCCGCCGCTGTAGGCATAGATCGCGGCATGCGCGCCGTCGTCGAACGCGGGGTCGCCCTTCCAGCCGACGGTGGTCAGGCGGTGCTCGACGTAGGCGCGGGTTTCCTGCGCATCCATCGGGCCCAGGTGGTAGCTGGCGATCACGCGCTGGCGCAGCTGCTGCATGCCGGGGCTGTGCAGGGTGGCGCGGAATTCCGGCTGGCCGAGCAGGAAGGTCTGCAGCAGCGACTTGTCGTCGGTCTGGAAGTTGGACAGCATGCGCAGCTCTTCGACCGTGCGCGCGGACAGGTTCTGGGCTTCGTCGATCACGAGCAGGGCGCGCTTGCCCTGGTGGTCGACGTCGCACAGGAATTTTTCCAGGCGCGTGAGCAGGTCCGTCTTGCTGGCGCCTTCGTACGGCAGGCCGAACGCCGACACGACCATGCGCAGCGTGTCGTCCGGATCCAGGTGCGTGTTGACGATGTGGGCGGCGACGATCTGGTCCGACGGCAGCCGGTTGAACAGGTTGCGCACGAGCGTGGTCTTGCCCGCGCCGACTTCACCCCTGATGACGATGAAGCCCTCGCCCTGCGACAGGCCGTACTCGAGGTAGGCCATGGCGCGCTTGTGGCCTTTGCTGCCGAAGAAGAAATGCGGGTCCGGGCGCAACTGGAAAGGTTTGGCGGATAATCCGTAAAAAGACTCGTACATCGTATGCCTCCGCGGGCTCAATACTGGACAGAAAGCGTCGCCACGATGGCATTCTCGTGGTAGTCGCGGTTGTCGAAGACGCCGGCGCGGCCTTTCGAGTGGCGCAGGTCGACCGATCCGGTGGTCTTGGTGTCGAACCGGCTGCTCAGGCCCACGCTCAGCTGGCGCACGTCGTTCGTCTGGGCGGTCCGCAGCGACTCGATGTTCACGCCGTACAAGGTCGCATGCGCCGACGTCCGCGAGGACAGGCGGTAATCGAAGTTGGCGCTGGCGCCGACCTGGCTCGTGTTCTCGTTCAGGGTGCTCAGCTGCGACGGCAGCAGGGTGTTGTCTTCCTGCTGCAGCGACAGCGCGTTCGTGCGTTCCTTGAACACGGTGAACAGCAGCGTGCTGCGCGCGCCCCGGAACGTGGCGTTGCCCTGCAAGCGCTTGTTGCGCATGTAGCGGTTGCTCAGGTAGGGGACGGCGCTGATCAGCGTGGACGGCAGGCCCGTCTGCGCCATGTAGGCCTGCACGATCTGCTGGCGCAGTGCCGGATCGGGATACGCGCTGGCGAACAGCTTGTCCAGCATCGCGGACGTGTCGACCGCGGCGGGCAGCAGGAATTGCTGGCGCGACGTGGTGATGATGTCGGCATAGGTCAGCGTCCACACGCTGTGCACGGTGCGGTAGCTGGCGTCGAACGAGCCCGTCTTGCCGAAATAGCGGCGGCCGAACGAGGCCGCGACGCGGGTGCGGGTCGACGGCTGCCAGACGAAGCCGCCCGACCAGCTGCGGCCGCGCGTCCGTTCCGCGAGCGCGCGGTATTCGTACTTGTCGTAGCCGACGCTGGACGTCAGGCTCAGGTGCGACGTCGCGCGGTACTGCAGGCCCGCGAGGCTGTTCTCGGTCGTCGTGTTGCCCGTGCGCTGGGCGCTCATGTCCTGGTGCGAATAATGCACGTTCCAGCCCAGGTCGGGGAATGCGGGGCCGCTGGCGAGGTCGAACGCGCCCGTGCTGGACAGGCTGTTGCCGAAACCGCTGCCGGAGCCGCCTTCGACCGAATCGCGCTGGTAGCGGGCGTCCATGATGGCCGTCGTGCCGAACTGGTGGCGCAGGTACGGGCTGATGCTCCAGGTGCGGATGTCGGTGCCGTTGTTGGCCGTGTACGCATTGTTCGGCAACGGACCGAACGCCGACACGGCCTGGCGCGAACCGCTCGCGCTGGCGTCCACGTACAGCCATTCCTTGACGGCGATCGCCGAACCCGCTGCCTGGTAGCGGCGGTCGCCGTTGCGCACGTTGGGCAGGTCGTCGTTGCTGTACGCGAATCGGCGCAGTTCCGCACTGGCATTGAATTTCAGGCGCGACGTGTTGCCGGCAATGCTCAGGCTGGGCGCCGCTTCGCTGATGAAGCTGCCGCGCGCCTGGTCGTCCGGCTGGTTGCTCGCGTTGTCGGAATACGTTTCGCGCAACTGGATGGCGGGCGTGATCTTCCAGTCCGCCCAGGCTTCGTTCGACAACAACAGTGCCGCCAGTGCAAGCGGCGTGAGCCGGAGCGCGGCACTGACGGGCACTTTAGCCGTAGTGATAGTCATACGTTTCTTCGATGCCGGGGAACTCCCTGGTCTTGTTATAGATGAGATTGACGTTCTGGTAGCCTTCCAGCTGGTGCAGCGCTTCCTTGACGGCGTGCTGGGTCGTCGTCTGGGCTTCGACCACCATGACGATCTGGCCCATGTGCGAGGCCAGCACGCGCGATTCGCTCGTCAGCAGCAGCGGCGGCGAGTCGAAGATCACGACGCGGTCCGGATAGCGGTGGGCGATCTCGTCCACCAGCGTGCTCATGGCCGAGCTGGCCAGCAGCTCGGTCGCGCGCGGGGTACTGGTGCCGGCCGGCAGGATCGACAGCGTGTCGACGTTGGTGCGCAGCATGACGTCGGACATGTCGATCTTGTCGTCCAGCAGGATGTCCATCAGGCCGCGGTGCGCCGGCAGGCCGAGCGAGCGCAGCACCGAAGGGCGCGCGACGTCGGCGTCGACGAGCAGCACCGTATGGTCGAGTTCCATCGCGATGCTCATCGCGAGGTTGATCGCGCAATAGGTCTTGCCTTCGCCCGGCAGCGAGCTCGTCACCATGATCAGGTTGCCCGGCTTCTCGCCTTCGGCGCGTTCGGCGAAGGCGCGCTGCAGCAACGGACGCTTGATGACGCGGAAGTCTTCCAGCAGGCGCGTGCGGCCGCCGGCGGCGGTGACCATGCCCATGTCGCGCATGCGGTTCAGGTCCAGTTCGACGCGGCGCGTCGAGAATTTCTGTGCCGGACGCGGTGCCGCTTCGGCGGTTGCGGAGGCCTGGGCCGGGGCAGGTTCGGGAGCCGGTGCGACGGGCGCCAGCACGACGGGCGCGGCCGCGGCCGCCTCGATGGCGTCGACGGCGGCCGTTTCCGGCGTCCTGGCGGCGGCCGGTGCGTTACGCTGCAGGTCGATCCGGCTTGCCGCTTTTTCGATGATGCTCACGGTGTACTCCTTAATCTTAAAGCGTGGGACGGACCAGGATGGCGGCCATCCCGACGCCATAGGCGCTGAACAGCAGCAGCACCGAGCTGGCGAGGGCGACGAGGCGACGCTTGCGCTTGACGGTCTGTTCCGGCGTCCAGTTCATGCCGATCGAGCCCAGCACCGGCAGGCCGGTTACGTCGCGCAGCGTGCCCTGGCTCAGGAAGGTCGGACGCAGTTGGCTCATCAGGAACGCGACGGCCAGGCCGGCGACGAGGGCGGCGACGAACACCAGCGAGAACAGGCGCAGGCGGTTCGGGCCGCTCGGGTGGTTCGGCACGGTCGGCGGATCGATCACGCGGAATTGCAGCATGTCGGTCGCGGACGACAGGTCGCCCGACAGGCGCGCCGATTCGCGGCGTTCGACCAGCTTCTGATAGTTTTCGCGGTTGACGTTGTAGTCGCGGTTCAGCTGGGCGAACTGCGCTTCGATCTCCGGCGCCGTCGTGCTCTGGTTGCGCAGGCGTGCCACGCGGTTCTCGTATTCCGCGACGCGGGCGCGCATCGACGCCACGCGGGCCTCGGCCTGCGACAGCGACACGTTCAGCTGCTGCAGCATCGGGCTGTAGCTGGCGCCCGGATCGAGGCTGCGCTTCTTGTTCTTGGCCAGGTCGGCCTTCTGCGCCATCAGCTGGTCGAGCAGGCGGCGGTTGGCGATCACATCCGGATGCTGTTCCGTGTACTGCAGGCGCAGGTTGTCCAGGTTCTTCTGGGTAGCCGCGATGCGCGCTTCCAGTTCCGGGTCCACGAGGGCCGGGTCGACCGTCACGGTGCCCGGCTTGGCCGGTTCGCCGGCGATCTGACGACGGATCGCATTACGCGCCTGTTCCGCTTCGGCCAGTTCCAGTCTGGCCTGGCTCAGCTGGTCGGTCGCCGTCTGCAGCTGTCCGCCGAAGTCGCCGGTACCGCTGCCGCCGCCCGGCAGCATGCCGAGGTTCTTGAGCTTGAACTCTTTCAGCGAGTTTTCGGCCGCGGCCAGTTTTTCCTCGTAGGTCTTGATCTGGTCGTCGATGAACTGGACCGCCTTTTCGGAATCCTGTTTCTTGCCGCTGAAGCTACCCTCGACGAAGATGGTGAGCAGGGACGATACGACGTCCTTGCCCAGTTTCGGATTGTCGGAGACATAGGTCAGCGTATAGATGTCGTCGCGTTCCGTGCCGGTGATCTTGATCTGGGACATCAGCTCATCGACGATCTTGTCGTGTTCCTTGGTGTCCTTGGCCTTGACGTCGAGGTCGACCATGCGCATCAGGCGCTCGACGTTCGGGCGGCTGATCAGCGTGCGGCGCATGAACATGACCTGCTGTTCCAGATTCGGCACGGTCGTCATATTCGAAAGCAACGGCTTCAGAATACTTTGCGTGTCGACATACACACGCGCCGACGCTTCGTACTGATTGGGCAGGCGCAATACCACCGCCCAGCCTATCAGTGCGACAACCCAGGTAATGACGACGGCATGCCACCGGTATTTGCCAATCGCCTTGAGGAAGTTTAGAAGTACGGCTGTGATCTCTGCCATCTCGTCAGTCTCGCCATGAACGGCCCGTTACCTGTAGGGAAGAAGGGCCTAAAAAATAATCAAATACCTCGCATGATCGCTTGTACCCCGAGCAATTGCAATTACACGCGAGAAAAATATGGTGAGCTCATTCTGGAGTGCCTCATCTGCAACACACATGCCACCGAGCAAGCTGAGGACCTTGGGGTTTTTTGCCTAATATCCGTGAATTATTAGCATGGATTTAATAAAAAATCGTTAAACCGTTGTATCTCTTCAACGCTGAGATCGGACGTTGAGCGATCGCATCGCGTAGACTTACGTTTCAGCAATTTTTCAAATCCAAACGCTTTATTGTAATGTCTAAATTGCAAAAGGGGGTGCACGGTTGATGCCGTTTCGAAATACGTTCCGATCCCGGCGCCGGCGATTGGAGGCCCTGCTGGCGGTGATGGCCTTCGCGGCCGGCACACTGCCGGGCCCGGCCATGGCGACCGACCTGCGGCCCATCGTCCCCGTCATCAAACGCTCGGTCGTCGGTATCGGTACGTTCGAGCGGACCCGCAGCCCGTCGATCGTCTTCAACGGTACCGGTTTCGTCGTCGGCGACGGCCTGGACGTCATCACCAATGCCCACGTCGTCCCGGCCACGCCGACCGACGGCAAAATGGTACAGCTCGGCATCGTATTGCCGGATGGCGAAGGCGTCCGCTTCCGCCCGGCCGAACTGGTGGCGCGCGACAATGAACACGACCTGGCCCACCTGCGCCTGTCCGGTACGCCGCTGCCCGCGCTCGAGCTGGGCGATTCGGATACGGTCCAGGAAGGCCAGGAACTGGCATTGACAGGTTTCCCGTTGGCCATGGCGTTGGGCCTGCACGCGGCCACGCACCGGGCGACGCTGGCGGCCATCACGCCCATCGTCCGGCCGTCGCTCGGCGCGCGCAACCTCGACCCCCGCCAGATCGCGGCATTGCAGCGCGCGCCCTTCAATATCTTCCAGCTCGACGGGACGGCGTATCCGGGCAACAGCGGCAGCCCCGTCTACGATCCCGCCACCGGCAAGGTGCTCGGCGTGATCAACGCCGTGTTCGTCAAGGGATTGAAAGAGACGGCGATCTCGGCGCCGAGCGGGATCACGTATGCGGTCCCGGCAAACCATGTCCGGGATCTGTTGCGGAAGAAATGAGCAGAAAAACCGCGTGCGCGTCGTGACTAGGAACAATTTATATTGTGCGCAGTCTGTTCATTTGGCACTATGTTATACAATACCGAGCTGTTAACGACTTTATAACAACGGCTTTACCGAAAGGGATCTGACGTGGGCAAGTACAAGGCGAACCTGGGGAAATATTCGGCGATCGTGCTCGCCGCTGCATGCGTGCTGGCGCTGGGCGGTTGCGCAACGCGCGGTGGCCAACAGCCGATCGAGACGCAGGTGACCGATACCCAATATCTGATCGGGCCGGGCGATGCCGTCAACATCATCGTCTGGCGCAACCCGGAAGTATCGATGTCGGTGCCGGTGCGTCCTGACGGCAAGATCACGACACCGCTCGTCGAAGACCTGCCGGCCGCCGGCAAGACGTCGACCGAACTCGCGCGCGACATCGAAAAAGCCCTGGCCAAGTACATCCAGCAGCCCGTCGTCACCGTCGTCGTCACGAACTTCATCGGCAATTACTCCGAACAGATCCGTGTGATCGGCCAGGCGACCAAGCCGCAGGCGCTGCCGTATCGCCGCGACATGAGCCTGATGGACGTGATGATCGCCGTCGGCGGCACCACCGAATTCGCGGCGGGCAATCGTGCCAGCCTGATCCGTAACGTGGATGGCAAACAACAGCGGTTCAACGTCCGCCTGGACGACCTGATCAAGGATGGCGACATCTCGGCCAACGTACCGATGCGCCCGGGCGACGTCCTGGTCATCCCGGAAAGCTTTTTCTGACAACAGCGGCCGTCGATATTTTTTACACCACCCAGTGTTCCAACATACAATAGTAGTTGCTGGGTGGTACGGCACCAAAATAAGCACCTGATTTAACGTAAGTTTTTCTTGCAGGCAGCACGCTGGCGTAAAACTTGCTTGATCAGGTACTGGTCGCCCTCAGTGAGCGACAACATTTTGGGGAACGCACGTGGCTACCGAACATCAAGATAACGACAAGATTGAAGCGGCGCCGTCCTTGACCAAACGGGGCGCGGCCCGCCGTCGCCTCGCCAAAGCCGGCATGGGCGCGGGCGTACTCGCGACGCTGGAAAGCAAATCGGCGATGGCGTCGATGGTGTGCCGGTCGCCTTCGGGCTCGCTGTCGAATGGCTTGTCCACGAGCCATTACGGGCCGAAGGCGCCGGCCTGCGGCGGCCTGTCGCCGGGTTACTGGAAGCAGAGCCAGCACGCCTGGCCGGTGTCGCGCGACCTCAAGTTCACCGATGTGTTCTACGCGACGAGCCCCGGCACGACCTGTCCGGTGCGGGCCGCCTCGTACCCCAACGGCGCCTGCTACAACCCGGGTTCGTACTTCTGCGCCAAGCTGGAAGACATGCTGAACCCGCAGCCGTTCGACACGAACAATGTCGCCATGCACCTGGTCGCGGCCTACCTGAACGTCGAGCAGAAACTCATCGACTTCATCGACCTGAACGACCTGAAGACCATGTGGAGCGAGTTGCAGACCACGGGCCGCTACAGCCCGACGGCCGGCGTGTACTGGGACAATGCCCAGGTCGCCAACTACCTCGCCTCGATCCACGACTAAAATAAGCGGCGAAACGCATGTGGCGTCTGACGCCTGGCCAGGCGCTGGCCTGCCGGGAATGGGATGGGGAAGCCGTGCTGTACAACGACTTGTCGGGCAGTACCCACCTGCTGGATGGCGCCGCGCTCGACCTGTTGTTCGCCTTGCGTGACGAACCCGCCGATGCGCCCGGTCTGGCCGACCGACTGGCCGACCGCTTCGATGCCGGCGGCGACGACCTCGTTCCCCTGATCGACGAGATGCTGGCGGCGCTTGCCGGGCTGGACCTGATCGAACCATGCTGACGGTCGGTTCGCTGTCGCGCGCCGAACTGGCGGCGCGCCTGTCCGGTGACGGCCTCGTGTTGCGCACGGGACCCTTTACCAACTGCATCCGCAGCGACGTGGCGCCGTTGATCGACAGCGTCGCGCTGATGTATGCCGACTATCCCGTCGAGCCTGTCGGCGGCTTCGTCGACTTCCATCTCGAATTGCGGCGCTCCGGCGGCCTGCGCCGCTGGTACCGGTCGCAGGTGCATTTCGCCTACGACGGCACCACGCCATTCCAGCCCCTGCCGCTGGCGCAGGCGTATCCGATGCTGGAGTGGACCATGAACTGGTGCGTTTCGCACCGCGCGCACGGCTACCTGATCATCCACGCGGCCGTGCTGGAAAAACATGGCCGGGCGATCATCCTGCCGGCGCCGCCCGGCTCCGGCAAGAGCACGCTGACGGCTGCCCTGCTGGGCCACGGCTGGCGGCTGCTGTCGGACGAGATGACGCTCGTGCACGTCGACGACGGCGTCCTCGTGCCGCTGCCGCGTCCGGTCAGCCTCAAGAATACGTCCATCGACATCATCCGTGCGTTCCGGCCGGACGCCGTACTGAGCCGTCCCGTGGAGGAAACGACCAAGGGGACGATCGCCCACCTGAAGGCGCCGGCCGGGAGTATCGCCCGCGCCTTCGAGCCCGCACGGCCGGCCTGCATCGTGTTCCCGCGCTGGGAGGCCGGCGCCGCCATCGCATTGGACCCGCTGCCGAAGGCGCGCGCCTTCATGCAGGTGGCCGATAACTGTTTCAATTACCAGGTGCTGGGCGCGCGCGGCTTTTCCGCCCTCGGCCGGCTGATCGACGCCAGCGACGCCTACACGTTCCGCTACAGCAGCCTCCCCGAGGCCATGGCGCTGTTCGAACGCCTCGCACTGGGGGCCGCATGATGCCGTTGCTCATCCGCGTCATGCGCGATCCGGGCATCGTGCAAGGCCTGGACGGCGCCGGCTGGGACCTGCTGCTGCGCCAGGCCGATGCCGCCAACCTCGACGCCTGTCTGCTCGTCCTGCTGGAAGACGCCGGTCTGCTGGACACCGTTCCTGCCGCACCGCGCACGCACCTGGAGTGGACGCGCGTGGGCGCCGCCGGGCACGCGCGCGCTGCCGGGTACGAAGTCCGCCAGATCGGCCGGGCGCTCGATGGACTGGGATTGCCATTGATCCTGCTCAAGGGCGCGGCGTATGCGATGGCGGGCCTGGACGCCGGCCGGGGCCGCCTGTTTTCCGACATCGACATCCTCGTGCCGAAGGCGCGGCTGCCCGAGGTCGAGGCGGCGCTCATGATGCATGGCTGGATCACCACCCATCACGACGCCTATGATCAGCGTTACTACCGGGAATGGATGCACGAACTGCCGCCGATGCAGCATGCGCGGCGCGGCAACTCGATCGACGTGCACCACGCGATCCTGCCGGAAACGGCGCCCGTGCACCCGGATCCGGCCAGGCTGCGCGCGAGCGCCCGTCCGATCGCGGGAGCGCCACATCTGGCCACGTTGTCGCCGGCCGACATGGTCCTGCACAGCGCCGTGCACCTGTTCTTCGACGGCGAATTCGACAAGGGTTTGCGCGACCTCGTCGACCTGCACCGGCTGCTGACGCAATTCGGCATGGAGTCTGGATTCTGGGAGACGTTGCCGGCGCGGGCACGCGAACTCGAGCTTGGGCGCCCGCTGTTCTATGCGCTGCGTTATTGCCCACGCCTGCTCGGCACCGCCGTCCCGCCGGCCGTGCAGGCGGCGGTGGCGCCCGAGGGACCGGGCGCGGCCCTGCTGTGGCTGATGGACCGGTTGTTCGGTCGCGCGCTGCTGCCGCTGCATGCGAGCTGCGCGGACCCGTTCAGCAACCTGGCACGTTTTGCCTTGTATGTGCGCGGGAACTGGCTGCGCATGCCGCCGCTGCTGCTGGCCCGGCATCTGTTTCACAAGGCTTTCCTCAGCGGGAAGAAGGACCAGCAGACGGCGTGACCCGCCGGGACATAAAAAAACCGCGGCCTCGGCCGCGGTTTTCATCGTGCTGATACGCTATCCGAATCAGGCTTTCGGAGCACGGCGGCGCTTGGCGCCGACCAGGCCCAGCATGCCCATACCCAGCAGCATGATGCTGCCCGGTTCCGGCACGCGGCCGTTCTCGACCGAGAAGGCGCCGTCGACCTTGAACACCAGGTCGCTCGGGGTCACGCTGTAGTCCGGGAACAGCGCGTCGCCACCTTTGTGGAAGCCGTTGGTCAGCGAGTCGCCGGCCGGCAGGTTCAGGTTCGAGTCGTACTTGAAGGTCACGCTGGTCAGGCCAGCCAGGTAATCCTGGTTGATGAAGTCGCCTGCTTCGAGGATCGAAGCCGTCATCTTGGTCGAGCCGATGCCGACGCCGGTGGCGCTGTCGGTGGTGAACGTCGACAGCGTGACGTTCGGGTCGACGGTCAGCAGGGCGACCATGATGCCGTCATCGAAACCGGTACCGGTGCTGGTGAACGCATTGGCTTGGGTGTCGTAGTAGATTGCGACTTTATTCGCGCCCGGGGTGTTGTTCAGGCCAAAGCTCGCGTTCAGCGTGGTGCCCGCCGTGCTGGACGTTTTCACGAATTCGCTCAGCTTTGCCACGATCGTGAATTCGAAGGCCGAGGAGTCGTTCGGGGTGCCGTCGGCGGTGGAGTCCAGGTTGCCACGGAAATTGCCGGTGGTGCTGCCGTTGACGGCGGACAGGTTGGCTTGATACAGGAAATCGAACTGTTTGCCTACGGTCAGCTGTTGAGCGCTCGGGATCCCCTTGGCGACGCCGCTACCGGTCGAGTTCCAGTCCAGGCTGGTCACGTTGGTAGCGTAGACACCGCCGCTGCCGTCTTGCAGAGTAAATGCTTGTGCCGACGATGCAGCGAATGCGAAACCGAGTGCGGCTGCAACCGGAATCAATTTGCGGAACGAATTCTTCATGTTGGCTCCAAGTGGATGCTTATTAAGTTGTTCGGTATAGGCTCCGCGTTCTGCGGGCTTGTTCCCACTTAATGCAAGCGTCGTGCCAGTTTTGTCTTATCCTTATAAATCAAAAACTTACGTCGAAAACCTGGAGACGGCATATGACAACTGTAAAAAATTCCGATTTTTTATGTGTCCTGAGGTAAACTTTCGCGATTCTTTTAGGAAATAATGCGCTGCGGGAAGCACTCGTATCGTAAAGCAATCCAACAGGGCAAAAAAAAACCGCGGCCGAAGCCGCGGTTTTGTATGGTGCTGATGCCTAATGGAATCAGGCTTTCGGAGCACGGCGGCGCTTGGCGCCGACCAGGCCCAGCATGCCCATGCCCAGCAGCATGATGCTGGCCGGTTCCGGCACGCGGTTGTTGTCGATGGCAGTCGCGCCGTCGACCTTGAACACCAGGTCGCCGGCCTTCACGCCATATGCCGGGAACAGCGACGTGTTGCCGCCGGCACCAGCGTGGAATGCCGAGGTGTTCGAGTCGAGTGCCGGCAGGTTCAGGTTCGAGTCGAACTTGAAGCTCACGTTCGTCAGGCCCGCCAGGTACTTCTGGTCGATAAAGTCGCCAGCTTCGATGATCGAAGCCGTCATCTTGGTCGAGCCCAGGCCGTTGCCCGTGAGAACGTTGGTGGTGAACGTCGACAGCGTGCTGGTCGGATCGACGGTCAGCAGGGCAACCATGACGCCGTCGTCGAAGCCGGTGCCGGCGCTGGTGAAGGCGTTGGCTTTGGTGTCGTAGAAGATCGCCACTTTATTGGCGCCGACGATGTTTTGCAGGCCGAAGGTCGCGCTCACCGTGTTGTTCGCCGCATCGACGGACGACGTTTTCACGTATTCGCTCAGCTTGGCGACGATCGTGAATTCGAAAGCCGACGAGTCGTTCGCCACGCCGTCCGCGGTCGAATCCAGGTTGCCACGGAAGTTGCCGGTGGTCTTGCCGTTCACCGACGACAGGTTCGCCTGATACAGGAAGTTAAAAGGGTTGCCTTGGGTCAGTGCCACGCCGTTGGCGATGCCTTTGGCAACGCCGCTGCCGGTGGAGTTCCAGTCCATGCTGTTCACGTTGGTCGCGTACGTTACGCCAGCACCGTTTTGCAGGGTGAATGCTTGTGCCGACGATGCGGCGAAGACCAGACCGAGGGCGGCTGCGACCGGGATCAATTTGCGGAACGAATTCTTCATGTAGGCTCCAAAGTGGATGCTTGTTAGGTTTGTTCGGTTAAACCGCGCGTTATTGATGCGGCTCATGCATCCCATAATGCAAAGGTCGTGCCAGCTTTCGTTGTGCTGTTTTAAATCAACGACTTATGAAAAAATGCAAGAAACTACCCGATCCGGGGAAATCTCTGCTGTAAAAAATTCCGACAGTCACTCTATAGCGTTCGACAATGCGCCGTTTTGATTCTCGGCCGCAACGCCGTCTGTATTGACGTATGCGGTAGGTGCAAAGCGATGGAATGCTTGCACGCCTTCAAGAAAAGCCGTCATACGTTGTGCCGCAGGATAGTTGGCGAACGCGTCGGCCACGCGACGGGCGCCCGCCGCCAACGCCGGATCGTCGAGCATCGCGCGGACCTGGCGCGTCAGCTTCTTGGCGCGGAAGCGGTCCGCGCGCAGCAGGGCGCCGGCACCGGCCTTGATGACGCCGCTCATGTTCAGGAACTGGTCGAGATTGCTGGCGATGCCGAGCACAGGCACGCCAGCGGCTAACGCTTGCTGGCTGGTCGGGCTGCCGCCGTTGCAGACGACGAGGCTGGCGCGCTGGGCCGCCAGGTCGCCCGGCAGATAGGGGGCGACGAACGCGTTCGCCGGCGCGCTGGCCACGTCGATCGTCCCGGCCGTGGCCGCGATGACCGTCACCGGCAGCGGCGCCAGCGCTTCCAGAACGAGCGGGAGGAGGCGGCCCTGGCCGGAACTGCCGAGCGTGACGTAGACGATCGGCTTATCTTCCGGCAATTTGTCCCACCAGTCCGGCTTGGCCAGCGGCGGCGCCCAGATGATGGGACCGATATAAGCATGCTGCTGAGGCAGGCTCTTCGGCGGGAACAGGTCGGGGACGTCGGCATACATGCTGTAGTCGGCATCCGTATAGACCTTGCGCAAGTCGGTCCCCAGCGACGGCAGGCCGTACTGGCGGCGCACGCGGTTCAGCGGCACGGAGTGCGAGGCGAACGCGACCGGGCGTGCCATGCGGAAGATCGCATTCGCGATGCGGATCGGCAAGAGGCGCGTGAGCGGGATGTGCGGCACGGCGTAATGCTGCACGACGTACGGGCTCCAGTAGGCGTTCATCAGCGACACGTACGGAATCCGGCGCAGCCGCGCACTGACCGACAGCGACAGGCGGAAATCGCCGACGACGATGTCCGGGCGGACGGCGTCGAGCACGCGCAGGTCGTCCTCGACGTAGCCGGCGAGCGTCGCCGTGCTGTACACCGGCTTGCCGCCTGCAAGTGCGTCGAGGAATTGCTGGCTGGGAATGCTGTGGATGGTCCAGCGGGTGAACTGCGTCCCGTTGAAACAGAATTCGTAGCCGTCCGCGCAGGCGACATGCACGTCGAAGCGCGCGGGATCGAGGGATTGCGCGAGCGCGATGGGGCGGCCGACGTGGGCGAGCGTCACGGCTTCCGCAAAAAACAGGATTTTGATACGTTCCATAGGGGTATCGATCGAAAGAGGGTTGCGGGAACGTGCCAGGCGGACGGCGCCGGGGGGGCGGGGCCGGCCCCCCCCCCGGGGTAATCAAAAAAAATTATAGACGCGTGGGGCACCCACCAGCCAGGGGGGGGG
>CBIHRX010000009.1:0-52321 GCA_966212555.1 uncultured Massilia sp. | reverse complement strand
AAGCCGGTGGACGTGAGCAGGCGGCATCCGGCATCGCGCCAGCTCGACAAGGACCGCGACGCGGAGGCAATCGCGCATTACCGCGATCCGGCCCGGGTGCTGGGCGGGTGGACGCCTCACTCGCCCTGACGGTTGCCCTTGCGATAATCGGTCGGACTGCTGCCCGTCCACTGCTTGAAGGCGCGGCAAAAACCGGTGGCGTCGGCGAAGCCCAGGTCGAACGCCAGCGCCGCCACGCCCGTGTTCGAATTGGCGAGGCGGTGCACGGCGATGTCGCGCCGCAGGCCATCCTTCACCTGCTGGAAGCGCGTGCCCTCCTCCGCGAAGCGCCGGTTGAGCGTGCGCACCGAAACGTGCAGGGCCTGCGCGACATCCTGGATCGTCACCGGCTGTGCGATGTGCTGCTCGAGATACGCGCGCGTCCGCGCCATCAGCGTGCCGCGCTGGCCCGCGCTGAAGGTCCAGTCTTCCGGCGCGCGTTTCAGGAACGCCCACAGCTCGTGCTTCTCGCGCCTGAACTGTTCCGCGCAATCCTGGTACGCGAAGTCGATGCTCGTCATGTCCGCATCGAAGCGCACGTCGCCGGGGAACAGGAACGCGTGATCCTCCGCGTGCCGCGGGCGCGGGAAGCGGAATTCGATGCGGTGCAGGCCGATCTCCCGGCCGAGCAGCCACGATGCGATCCCGTGGATCAGCTTCATCATGAGTTCGTGGCCCAGCGGCGTGACGGGCGTGCCGGGCGCCCTCTCCACCAGCGCCAGGCGCACCAGGTCGTTCTTCGTCGAGATCTGCAGCCGGTAATCGTCCAGCAGCAGGTTCCAGAAACGGACCAGGCGGTTCAACGCGACCAGCACCGTCGGCGCGTCCAGGAGGCTGAGCATCAGGTATTTCAGCGTGCCGCCCCGGATCGGCCGCGACCACAAGCCGAGCATCTCGTCGTCGAGCGTCGCCGCGATCGTCCGGTACAGCGCGACATACTGCTGGCGCGTGAGGCGCGCGTCGGGCTGGTCGAGCAGCGATGGCGGAATGGCGGCGCCGGCGAGCGCCTGGGCCGCCACGTCGTCGCCGTGCCGGGTGCGGATGGCGTGCAACATCCCGTGCAGGAAGTGGACGGAGAGCGTGATCATGTCGAGATTATGGCGCATTTTGCATACTGATTGGCGCGATGCACCAACTTTTCGTGCGCAGCATCCCTATACTGGCGCTTGAATCCTGCGCCGTATGGCGTATTTTGCAAACCGTGGGAGAGCATGGAATGACTGCGAAGCGTATCGTCGTGACCGGCATGGGCCTGGTGTCGCCGTTGGGATGTGGGGTCGAGGGCGCATGGGCGCGCCTGCTGAACGGCGAGTCCGGCCTGGTCGGCCTGCCCGACGACATCACGGAAGGCATTGCGGCCAAGGTCGCCGGCGTCGTGCCGGCGTTGACGGAAGACCGTCCGTGGGGCTTCGATCCCGACCGCGTCGTGGAACCCAAGGACCAGAAAAAGATGGACCGGTTCGCCATGTTCGCCCTGGCCGCCGCCAGGGACGCCCTGCAGCAGGCCGGCTGGCAGCCGCAGACCGACGACGAGCGCGAGCGCACGGCCACCATCGTGGCGTCCGGCATCGGCGGCTTCGGCGCCGTCGTGGAAGCCGTGCGGACCACGGACGGCCGCGGGCCGCGGCGGCTGTCGCCGTTCACCGTGCCGAGCTTCCTGGCCAATATGGCGGCCGGCCATATCTCGATCCGCCACGGCTTGCGCGGTCCGCTGGGCGCGCCCGTGACGGCCTGCGCCGCGAGCGCCCAGGCCATCGGCGACGCCGCGCGCCTGATCCGCGCGGGCGAGGCCGACGTCGCCGTGTGCGGCGGCGCGGAAGCGTGCATCGACCGCGTCAGCTTCGGCGCTTTCGCCGCCGCACGGACGATGTCGACCAGCTTCAACGACGCGCCCACGCAGGCATCCCGTCCGTTCGATGCGGCGCGCGACGGCTTCGTGATGGGCGAAGGCGCCGGCATCCTCGTCATCGAAGAGCTGGAGCATGCGTTGCGGCGCGGCGCCGTGCCGATCGCGGAACTGGTCGGCTATGGCACCAGTGCCGATGCGTACCACATGACGTCGCCGCCGGAAGACGGCGACGGCGGACGGCGCGCGATGGCGCTCGCGATCCGGCAGGCGGGCATCGCGCCGGCGCTGATCGGCCACCTGAACGCGCACGCGACGTCCACGCCGGTGGGCGACGGCAGCGAGCTCGCCGCCATCAAGGCCATCTTCGGCGCGGGCCGGGGGCCCGCCGTCTCGGCCACCAAGTCCGCGACGGGCCATCTGCTCGGCGCGGCCGGCGGCGTGGAAGCCATCTTCACCGTGCTGGCGCTGCGCGACCAGGTGGCGCCGCCGACGCTGAACTTCGTGCAGCCGGATGCGGCGGCGGAAGGGGTCGACGTCGTGGGCGGCAAGGCGCGCGCGATGTCGACGGAATATGCGATTTCGAACGGGTTCGGGTTCGGCGGCGTGAATGCGAGCCTGCTGTTCCGGCGGTTTTAGCCGTCGTTCCCGCGCAAGCGCGAAGGTATCGAATCCGGTTGCTCAGTATGGATCCCCGCCTTCGCGCACTGGTGTCCGGAATATTGTTTTCAAAAACCGTCACAAATAGCATCGTCATTCCCGCGCAAGCGGGAATCCATGCTGAGTATGCCAACTACGTTATTCATGTCCACCTCGTTGGTTACAAAGAGTCGACTTCGAGCAGTCAGCATAGGTTCCCGCTTTCGCGGGAACGACGGTTTTTCCCTATGGCGGGCCTATTTTCGACGGTAAAAATTATTCCGGACAGCAGTGCGCCTTCGCGGGGACGACGTGCAAGGGCTATCGCTTGCGCGCCCGATCCGTCAGCACAAGTGAAATCCCGCCCAGGATCGCAACGACGGCGACCAGCAGCCGCACCGTGAACGCCTCATCCAGCCACAACGTCCCGCCGACCGCCGCGATCACGGGCACGGACAACTGCACGCTCGCTGCCTGCAGCGCCGACAGCCCGCGCAGCGCCGCATACCAGATCACGTAGCCCAGTCCCGACGTGAGTGCGCCGGACGCGATCGCGAGCAGCACCCCGGCCGCATCCGCGTGCGCACGCGCGACGAACGCGAGGCCCAGCGCCAACGCCAGCGGCGTGGCACGCAGGAAGTTCGACGCCGTGGCCGCGAGCGGATCCGGCACGCCGCGCCCACGCAGCGAATACGCCCCCCACGCGATGCCCGCGACGGCCATCAGTGCGGCGCCCGTCAAGGGTGGCGCGGCCACGCCAGGCAGTACGAGGACGATGAAGCCGGCCAGCGCGAGCGCAAGACCCGCCCAGCCGCGCGGCGCGAACCGTTCGCCGCCCGCGAGGCCCACGGCGAACATCGTCAGTTGCACGGCGCCGAACAGGATCAGGGCCCCCGTCCCCGCCGGCAAGGTGAGGTAGGCGAACGAGAACGCGGCCACGTAGGCGAACAGCATCGCGGCCGCGCGCCAGTCCGGCGTTGCCGCCGGACGCGCGCGCAGGCGCATCGCAAGCGCCAGCACGAGCGCGCCGGACGTCACGCGGATGGCGCCGAACGAAGCGGGATCGATGTGCGCATCGCGCAAGGCGATGCGGCACAGCAGGGAGTTGGCCGCGAACGCGGCCATTGCCAGCAGCGTCAGGGCGATCGTGGACGCAGTACCTTTCATTCTGCGCGCGCCAAGACGGCTAAGGTCAGATATCGAGGTGGGAGATCAGCAGGCGGCGGCGTTCGCTGTCGCCCTCCGCCGCTTCGCCGGCCGGGCCGAGCGAAATGCCGACGGCCATGATGTCGATGAGGAGCAGTTGCAGGATGCGCGAGATCATCGACAGGAACGTCGTGCTGTCCTCGCTGTGGTCGACGGCGAGGCACACGCTGGCCTTGCGCGCCAGCGCGGACTTGCTGCTCGTGATGGCGATGACGTCAGCCCCGGCATTGCGCGCCACGTCGACGGCGTCCAGCAGTTCCGGCAGCTGGCCCGTCGTCGAGATGGCGACGACCACGTCGCCCGGTCCCAGCAGCTCGGCCGCCAGCGCGAACAGGTGCGAGTCGCCGTACGACGACGTCGGGATGCGGAAGCGGAAGAACTTGTGCTGGCCGTCCAGCGCCACCACGCGCGAATTGCCCATCGCGTAGAACTCCACGCGCTTGGCACGGCGCAAAATGTCGATCGCGCGGTCGATCGAGTTCACGTCCAGCTGGTCGCGGAACTTCAGGATCGCGGACACCGTGTTGTCGATGACTTTCGCGGACAGGTCGTGCGTGCTGTCCGTCATGCGGACCTGGCTGTGGCGCACGGGGATCGTGCCCGTCAGGCTGCCGGCGAACTTCAGCTTGAAATCCGCGAGGCCCGAGAAGCCCAGCGAGCGGCAGAAGCGGATCACGGTCGGCTGGCTGACGTCGGCCAGCTTCGCGATCTCGGCGATCGGCTCCGACAGCACCTTGCGCGGATGCTCGATCACGAGCTGCGCCACGCGCTGCTCGGCCGGCGACAGTTCCGCCTGCAGGTGCTGCACGCGTTCCATCAGCGTGTTGGCGCCGCTGCGGTTGCGCAGGTGTTCGGAGAGGATGCTGGAGACGCCGTACAGCGCGGGCGTCGGCATCATGATCACGTACGTCGGGATCTGCGCGAGGTAGCTGGAGAAGCGGCCCTTGGCTTCGAAGCGCGTGCGGAAGGGCGACGTCTTGAACCACTCGGCCATGCGCGGCACGATGCCGCCGCCGATGAAGATGCCGCCGAACGCGCCCAGCGTGACGGCCAGGTTCGCGGCCGCGCCGCCGAGCATGCCGGCGAAGCATTCCAGCACTTCCAGGCACAGCGGATCCTTCTGGTCCAGCGCTCCCGCCATGATCGCGGCCGCATCACGCTGCGGAAGGTCGGACAAATTCGCGACACCGTTGCGCAGCGCCAGCGCGCGATAAATGATTTCCATGCCGGGGCCGGAGATCAGGCGTTCGTTCGACACGTGCTGCCATTCGCGCCAGGCGTATTGCAGGATCGCGAATTCACGCTCGTCGGCCGGGGCGAAGTTGACGTGGCCGCCCTCGCTGCCGAGGGTGACGAAGCCGTCCACGGTGGGGATCACGCCGGACACGCCCAGGCCCGTGCCCGGACCGAGCACGCCGGCCACCGCATTCGAGATCGGCTTGCCGCCGCCGATCTGCAGCAGGTCTTCCGGCTTGAAGCCCGGCAGCGCCATCGCCAGCGCCGTGAAGTCGTTCACGATCAGCAGCGTCGTCAGGCCGAGCGTGCGGCGCACCTCTTCCGTCGAGAACTGCCAGTCGCGGTTGGTC
The DNA here is from genome assembly GCA_966212555.1 of uncultured Massilia sp. Lineage (GTDB taxonomy): Bacteria > Pseudomonadota > Gammaproteobacteria > Burkholderiales > Burkholderiaceae_D > Telluria. The sequence continues at coordinate 47,005 of CBIHRX010000009.1, read as the reverse complement.
ATGCGGATGAAGTCGCCGCTGATCGGGTTCGCGAGCGCGAACGCCGCGTGGCTGATGCGGGTGCCGCCGCTCTGGGCCTGGGTCTGCGCCAGGTAGGCGTTCAGCAGCGGGACGATGCCGGGGTAGTCGTCGCACAGCAGCACAGCCACGTTGCGCAGCACGCCCGGCGCGATCTCCAGGGCAAAGCGCGCATGGGTCGCGCCGATGTCGGCCAGCAGGCGGGGACCGTCGGAATAAGCGGCGCGGGTATGCTTCTGTTCGGTGTCGGGCTCAGGCGTCATGGTGTTGCTCTTCTTGCGAAGGTCTCCTCTATTGCGCGTAGGATACCATTGATTGAAATGCACCAAAAAGCGATTGTGCCCCGATTCGGGCGGTTACAACGAAAAAGCGGCCCCGCAGGGCCGCCCTTACCAAATCGACAACGCCAAAGCCTACTCGCCGCGCGCTTCCGCGTCGATCTTCGACAGCGCGCCGGTATCGCGCATGAACCAGCAGACGAGCAAGGTGCAGGCGATGATGGCCGTCGTGTACCAGTAGAAGCCGCTTTCCAGGTTGACCGACTTGAACCACAGCGCCAGGTACTCGGCCGTACCGCCGAACACGGAGACGGCGAATGCATACGGCACGCCGACGCCGGTCGCGCGGATCGAGGCCGGGAACAGCTCGGCCTTCACCAGCGCGTTGATCGACGTGTAGCCGGACACGATCATCCAGGCGCAGGCGATCAGGGCGAACGCTTCCCACGGACCGCTGGCGTGGCGGATACCGGAGAGCAGCGGCACGGTGAACAGGGTGCCCAGCAGCGCGAAACCCACGAGCAGCGGACGGCGGCCGATGCGGTCCGACAGCGCGCCGTACAGCGGCTGCAGGCACATCGCGAACAGCAGCGACGCGGCCGAGACGGCGGTGGTCTGCGCATCCGTCAGGCCGACGGACAGGCGCAGGAATTTCTGCATATAGGTCGTGTAGACGTAGAAGGCCAGCGTGCCGCCCATCGTCAGGCCGATCACCAGCAGCACTTCGCGCGGGTGCTGCATCAGCTGCTTCATGCCGCCCATCGGCTTGGCCTTTTTACGGGCCGCTTCGAACGACGCCGTCTCCGGCAGGTTGTGGCGCATGCGCAGGGCCAGCAGCGCGAGGCAGGCGCCGGTGAAGAACGGGATGCGCCAGCCCCAGGCACGCAGCTGCTCGGCGTCGAGCAGGAAATTCTGCAGCACGAGCAGCAGGACCAGCGCCAGCAGCTGGCCGCCGATCAAGGTCACGTACTGGAAGCTGCTGTAGAAGCCGCGGTGCTTCGAGTCCGCCATCTCCGACAGGTACGTCGCGCTGGCGCCGTACTCGCCGCCCAGGCTCAGGCCTTGCAGCAGGCGTGCCAGCAACAGGATGCACGGCGACAGGATGCCGGCCGCGGCGTAGGTCGGCGCGCAGGCGATCAGGAGGGAGCCGAAGCACATCAGCAGCACGGACGTCATCAGCGCCGTCTTGCGGCCGAGACGGTCGCCGATGTGGCCGAACAGGATGCCGCCGATCGGGCGCACGAAGAAGCCCAGCGCGAAGATGCCCGCCGTGGACATCATCTGCGCGGTCGGGTCCTGCTTGGGGAAGAACGAGCTGGCGAAGTACAGCGCGAAGGCCGAGTAGCAGTAGAAATCGAACCACTCGACGAGGTTGCCGGCCGAGCCGATGAAGATGGCCTTCAGGCGCGAGCCGGAGATGCGTTCGCCGGCGGCCGCCTGGGCGCCGGCCCTGGATGTGATGGTGTTCATGGATGTCTCCTCTTTTGGTATGCCCACTATCCCAGCCATGGGCCGCGCGCACATCCGCAACATCGGCGCGAAGGCCTCCGTAAAACTACGGAGACGGTTTTCTTCGGGCCGCGCAACTGCTATCGTTGGTGCCATGGCCAAACTGCTCAACCTCCTCATCGGCGCCGGTGCGCTGGCCGTCATCGCGGCGTCGGGGACCTGGGCCGAACGCCACGAGCTGCAGACCAAGACGGAAGGCCTGCGCCAGGCCGCGGCCGCGCACGTGCTGGGCCTGCGCGGCCTCGTCGAGAAACACGACTTTTTGCCGCACGCGGCGGCCCGCCACCCGGACGTGCAAGGCCTGCTGCGCGCCCCGCGCGACGGGGCGCTGCAGGCGCGCGTGAACGATTACTTCGCCGACCTGCAAAAGACGACGGGCGCCGCCGCGCTGTTCCTCGTCGACCGCGCGGGCCTGACGCTCGCCGCCAGCAACTGGAACCTGCCGTCCAGCTTCGTCGGCCAGTCCTACCGCCAGCGTCCGTACTTCGAGGACGCCGTGCAGGGCCGGCGCGGCATCTTCTACGGCCTCGGCCTCACGACGGGCCAGTCCGGCCTGTTCATCGCGGAGCCGGTGCGCGCGGGCGGTGCCGTCCTTGGCGTCGTCGTGGTGAAAATCAGCCTGGAACCGCTGCAGGCCGCGTGGATGCGCGGCGCCGACCCGGTGGTGCTGCGCGACAGCCGCGGCATCGTGTTCCTCTCCGCCGTGCCGGACTGGCTGTTCCATGCGATCCGGCCCGTGTCCGCCGCCGACCTGCACTGGATCGTCGAGCACCGCCAGTACGGCAACCGCGAACGCTTCTACGTGCTGCCCTGGCAGGCGGAGACCCGCGGGGCGGCTCCCGGCTTCGTCCTCCACACGAGCGTGGGCGGACGCCGCCTGGACCTGCTCGCGCTCGACACGCAGCTGCCGGAACTGGGCTGGACCCTCACCGTCACGACCGACATGAAGGAAGTCGTGCAGGCGCGCCAGCTGGCGCTGATGCTGGCCGCGCTGGCCGTCGCGCTGCTGCTGCTCGGCGTGCTGTACTGGCGCCTGCGCGAAAAGCGCTTCCGCGAACAGCGCTCGGCCCGCATCGAACTGGAACGCCGGGTCGAGGAGCGCACGCGCGACCTGGAAGAAGCGCACGCGTTCCGCAAGGCGATGGAAGACTCCCTGCTCGTGGGCATGCGCGCGCGCGACCCCGACGGCACGATCATCTACGTGAACCCGGCCCTGTGCGCGATGGTGGGCTACGGCGCCGATGAACTGCTGGGGCGCCGCCCGCCGTATCCGTACTGGCATCCGGACGACCAGGAAAAGCATGCGCGCCAGAGCGACGACGCGCTGCAGGGCCGCGCGGCACCGCACGGCTTCGAATCGCGCATCCGCCACAAGGACGGCCACGACGTGATCACGATGGTCTACACGGCGCCCCTCGTCGACGCGCAGGGCGTGCACCGGGGCTGGATGAGTTCCGTCGTCGACATCACGGCGCAGAAGCAGGCCGAGGCCCGCCAGCGCGACCAGGAAGTGCGCCTGCAGCGCAGCGCGCGCCTCGCGAGCGTGGGCGAGATGGCGTCCACGCTCGCGCACGAACTGAATCAGCCGCTGATGGCGCTGTCGAACTTCGCCGTCGCGGCGCGCGCCCTCGCCACGCAGGCGGCGCCGCCCGACATGCTGGCCGGCGCGCTCGACGAAATCGTCGAACAGAGCAAACGCGCCAGCGAGATCGTCAAGCGGGTGCGCGCCTTCATCAACCCCAAGCGGGGCCATTACGAAAACCTTGCCGTCGACGGCGTCATCGCGCACGCGGCGGCGCTGCTGGAGCCCGAGCTTCGACAGGCAGAGATCGGGCTCCAGCTTGCGCTGGACGACGGTGATGCCCTCGTGCGCGGCGACCGGGTCCTGCTCGAACAGGTGCTCGTCAACCTGATCCACAACGCGATGCATGCGATGCGGGACCGCCCGCGCGGACGCATCGACGTCGCCAGCCGGCGCGTGGACCAGGGCGTGCGCGTCACCGTCAGCGACGAGGGTCCCGGCATCCCGCCCGAACAGCTCGACCAGATCTTCGCGCCGTTCTTCACCACCCGTCCCGACGGCCTGGGGCTGGGCCTGAACATCTGCCGCACCATCGTCGAGGCCCACGGCGGTGCCATGACCGTCGAGAACCGGACCGAAGGCGGCGCCGCCTTTTCCTTCACCCTTCCCATCGCGCCATGAAAGACATCCCGCTCACGCTGTACGTCGTCGACGATGACGAAGCCCTGCGCCGTTCCCTGCTATTGCTGCTGTTCTCGCAGGGACTCGCCGTGCAGGCGTTCGAATCGGGAGAAGCGTTCCTGGACGCCGTCGACATGCGCCAGCCGGGCTGCGTGATCCTCGACCTGCGCCTGACCGGCATGAGCGGGCTGGCCGTGTTCGACCGCCTGCGCACGGCACACAGCCCGCTCGTCACCTTGTTCCTGTCCGGCCACGGCGACATCCCGACCGCGCTCGAAGCCGTGCGCCAGGGCGCCTGGGACTGGGTGGAAAAGCCGGACACGCAGCACCTGCTCGACAAGCTGCCGGCCGCCGTCGCCGAGGCGAGGTCGCGCGCGCACGCGCTGCGCCTGTGGGCCGAGCTGACGCCGCGCGAACGGGAAGTGGCGCGGCTCGTGGGACTCGGCCAGCCGAACAAGGAGATCGCGCGGGTGCTCGTGCCGCCGTGCGGGCCACGGTCGGTGGAGACGCATCGCGCGAACATCTTCAGCAAGCTGCAGTGCGCCAACGACAATGAGCTCGGGCGGTGGCTGGCGGCGCACCCGTGGCTGGGGTGCCGCACGCGTCGGGTGGGCAGGGGGGGCCCACCCTACACTGCGTCTTTTGCCTTTGGGTGGGCACCGTGTGCCCACCGAACGCCAGCAATCATTTCGCGCTCAAGCCCTTCAGCAACGCCTGATGAAACCGCGCCGGATCCTGCATCTGCGGCGCATGCCCCATGTCGTCGAACTCGACGAGCGTCGCATGCGGGATCGCCTTCGCCGCGGCCTTGCCCAGCGCCGCGTAGTTGCCCAGTTTCGGCCGTAGGTCGGCCGGCGCCGCATCCTTGCCGATGGCCGTGTTGTCCTTCGTCCCGATCAGCAGCAGCACGGGCATCTTCAGCAGCGGGAATTCGTACACGACGGGCTGCGTGTAGATCATGTCGTACAGCAGGGCCGAGTTCCACGCCACGAGTTTTTTACCGGGCCCGCGGTACAGCCCCGCCAGCATCTGCACCCACGGCTCGTACTCGGGCTTCCACTGATTCACGTAATACGTCGACTTCTCGTAGGCGCGGATCCTGTCGGCCGTCGTTTGAAGCTCCCGCTCGTACCACTTGTCGACGCCCAGCGACGGCACGCCCAGCGCCTTCCAGTCCTCCAGCCCGATCGGGTTCGCGAGCACCAGCTGCTCCGTCTCGTCCGGGTACAGCAGGCCGTAGCGCACGGCCAGCATGCCGCCCGTCGAGTGCCCCATCACGGTCGCCTGCCTGACGCCGATGGAGGCCAGCAGCGCATGCGTGTTCGCGGCCAGTTGCTGGAAGCTGTATTGATAGTGTTCCGGCTTGCTGGACTTGCAGAAGCCGATCTGGTCGGGCGCCACGACGCGGTAGCCCGCTTTCGTGAGGGCGTCGATCGATGTCTTCCACGTCGCAGCGCAGAAGTTCTTGCCGTGCAGGAGGACGACGGTGCGGCCGTTCGGCTGCGCCGGTTTGACGTCCATGTAGGCCATATGCAGCGGCACGCCCTGCGACGTGAAGCGGTATTGCTGCACCGGGTACGGGTAGTCGAAACCTTCCAGCTCGGGACCGTAGGCAGGTTCGGCGGCGCGGACGGCGGGCGACAGGCAGGCAACCGCCAGCGCGGCGCCCAAGAGATGCTTGAGCATGCGGGTTCTCCTCGAGATACAGCCCGCAAGTCTAGCCCACGTGACATCAGCGTGGCGCGCCGGTCTTCTCCAGTGCCGCCAGCGTGGCCGTACGCACGGCCGCGTCGTCGCGCATGTCGACGTGCAGCGGCACGTCCGGCACGAGTGCCTCGCCGTCGCCGCGCACGCGGTTGCGCCAGACTTTCAGCGGCATCACGAGATGGTTCCCGCTGGGTAGCACGACCCGGCCCGCGCTTTCCAGGTAGACGGTGTCGGAACTGGTCGTCTGCCCCAGCTGGATCGAGTTCGGCAGCAGGCGCACCTGATCGACGAAATCGAGGCAGGCGCTGGCGCAGGTGGCGTCGGCGATGACGGCGACGGTGCCGTCGAAGCATTTCATGCGGCCGTGCCGCTGCGCGATATCGGCACGCGTGATGCGCGGGCCGCCGGCCTGGTCGACCCAGGCGCGGCCGGCCTCCTTCGCCGCGCGAAACTGGTCGCGCAGACCGGCCAGCTCGCGGGTGCGCCCGCTGTCGGCGCCGTAGCGCTGGGTCATGATGTCGATGTAACGGTTCATCGCCTCCAGCGCGACGTCGGACACGCGCCATTGCGGATACGTCTTCGGTAGCCGGTCGAGCCCTTCGCGGTCGAAGTCCAGGCCACCGATCGCCGCCGTCAGGATCTGGGCGCCGACCGAGCTGTCGCCGCCGCCGTTCCCGCGCGCGTCGAAGACGATCGTGCGCACGCCCTGCAGCGCGGCGATCTCCTTGAGCATGGCGTCCAGTTCCTTCACCTGCGCCGGCGCGAGCATGAAATTCTGCGCGCGGATCCACAGCACGCCGTTCTCGAACGTCCAGGCATTGCGGCGTTCCACGCGCTGCGGGCGCGGGCGCGACTTGAAGATGCTGCCCGCGGAGACGGTCTGGTAGGAGACGGGGAAGGCCAGGCGCTTGCCGTCGGCCTGTTCGAAGTCGCAGGTTTTATAACTCATGCCCGTCAGCGGCGGATAGGCGAGCATGCCGGCCAGCACGCCCTGCAGGTCGGGCAGCCCGCGCCGCTCGACGTACGGCGCGGCATCCTCGTCGACGAGCGCCTGCGGCGCGCGGCCGTCGCAGCCGAGCAGTTTTGCGCCAAGGGGCGGCAGGGGGCCCTGCCATTCGGGATTGTGTCCGGCGACGACGTACGCGTCGCCCGCGCGGTCGAGCACCCAGCCGTCGGTGCGCACGCGGTACGTGTTATCGCGCTTGTCGTCCGAATAGACGAAGTGCCCGTCGCGAAAGCCGGTGACGTACCAGCGCACGGCCGCCAGCACGCCGTCGTAGCTGGCCACGCGCGGCACCAGAGCGAGCGCCTCGCGATAGCCCTGCTCCGTCCACGCGCGGAACTTCGGATTCTGGTCGTCGATGTAGCCGGGATGCGCCGCGACGATGGCCGCGCGCGTGGCGTCGAGGTCGGCCCGGGCCAGGGCCTGCCACTCGTCGGGGGTCTTGTCCGCCGACCGGCTCGCGCCGGCCGCGCACAGCGTGCATGCGGCCAGGACCAGCCGCGCCCATGTCGAAACCCGTCCCGCTATCTCCATCCCGCCCCCGGCATCGTGAAATGAACGCCGGGGATTGTGTCATGCCATTACATGAATGGCAACATGCATACGCGCTTCAGTCCTGCGCGATCAGCGCCACCGGTGCGCGCGTGTCGAACTGCACCTTGCCGCCCGAGACGACGGCCGTCTTGCCCGTGTAAGCGTCGCGCACCGTCTGGCCGTCGCCGAACACGCCGGCCACGGGGATGGCCACCGTGCGGTCCTGCGGCAGGTCGAGGGCGACGACGACGCGGTCGGATACGCCGTTCTTTTCGTACGTGCGCTTGAACGTGTATGGGCTCGAGGCGATCATCTGGTGCACGCCCGCGCCCACGGCCGGATGCGCGTGACGGAAGCGGCCCAGGCGCGCCCAATAGTCGCGCACCTCGGCCACGCCGAAGAGGCCGACCTGCGCATTGTTCTTCAGCTGGTCCCAGTTCATGAACGAGCGCAGGTTGGCGTCGCCCACCGCACCGTCGATCTTGAGCACGCGCGCCGTCTCGTCACCGTAGTAGACCTGCGCCTGGCCCGGCGCCAGCAGCAGCTTGTTCGCTTCCTCGAACGGATGCGCGCGCATGGCGTCGAACGGGTGGCCGTCGTCGTGCGAGTCGAGGTAGTTCAGCACCGTGACGCCTTTCAGGGGGCCGTTCAGCAGGGTCGAGTACTTCGAGAACAGCGTCTCGTAGCTCTGGCTCGCGTCGTTCGGCAGGCTGAAGTTGATCATGCTGTCGAAGCCGTTGTTGTAATAGTCGACCTTCGACCCGTCTTCATACGCGAACTGACGGCCGTCCGCGATCGGATGGCCGAACGCTTCGGCCACCATGAAGAACGGCTGGTTGCCGATCTTCTCGACGCCCTGCTTGCCGGCCGGCGTGCGCTTCCAGTCCTCGTAGGCCTGGCTCGCCACCTTCTTCAGCTCCTTCCACACGCCCGGTTCCGTGTGCTTGACGGTGTCGCCGCGGAAGCCGTCGAAGCCGTACTTGCGCACCCAGTCCGCATGCCATTTCATCAGGTAGTAGCGCGGCGCGCGCGGGTAGCCGGTGCGCTTGAAGAAGTCGTCGAGCTCCTTCGTTTCGCGCTCGTAGCGCCCTTCCTTCTTCCACTTCGCGACGAGGAACGGCGGCAGGTCGACGTTCGCGTTGCCGTCGGTGCGGAAGTCCGGCAGGTTCTTCACGAGCGCGCAATCGACCGTGCCCTTGACGTCCTTGAAGCTGCAGGTCGGCGCCGTGCGCACCCAGTCCGCCGGCCACACGGTATCTTCAGGCGTGACCGGCCCCGTGTGGTTCATGACGACGTCGAGCAGCACGCGGATGCCGCGCGCATGCGCCGCCTCGACGAGGTCGCGCACGTCCTTCGCGGTGCCGACGTTGGCGTCGACGGCCGTGAAGTCGCGCGCCCAATAGCCGTGGAAGCCATAGCTGACGCCCGTGCCCTCGTCGGTGGACGCGTGGATCTGCTCGACCGGCGGCGAGATCCAGATCGCGTCCACGCCCAGGTCCGTGAAATACCCTTCCTTGATCTTCGCCGTGACGCCGGCCAGGTCGCCGCCCATGAAGCCGCGCGCGACGGCCGCGTCGTTCTTGCGGCCGTAGGCGTGGTCGTTCGACGGATCGACGTTGTTGAAGCGGTCGATCACGAGGAAGTAGACGGTCGCGTTATCCCAGGTGAACGGCTTGCCCTTGACCGGCGACAGGTCGGGCGCGGCCGAGGCGGCACCGAAGGCGAGCATCAGGGAGGCGGCGAGAACGGGGAGTTTCATGCGGAGGTCCTGTTTAGGAGGTTGAAGAAACCGTCGTTCCCGCGCAGGCGGGAACCCAAGTTTCATGCGCCGTCGAGACGCATGCGAAATTGGGTCCCCGCCTGCGCGGGGACGACGTTGGTTGAGTGCGCCGTAAATCGTGCGGTTGCATCACGTAATCACGCTCGGCTGCTCGCGCCCCGTGCGCGCCTTCAGTCCCGACACCTGCTCCGCGATGGCGATGAGCGGCGCCAGCGCCTGCTGGGTGTCGAGGTCGTGGCGGGCCGGATCGGCTTCGTAGCGTTCCAGGTACAGGCGCACGGTGGCGCCCTCGGTGCCGGTGCCGGACAGGCGCAGCACGATGCGCGAGCCGTCCGTCATGACGATGCGCACGCCCTGGCGCGTGGCGACCGACTGATCGACCGGGTCGGTGTAGGTGAAATCGTCGGCCAGCTGGACGCGGAAGTCACCGAACGTCTGGCCCGCGAGCGATGCGAGCTTGCCGCGCAGCGCATCCATCATCGCGTTGGCGGCGCCGGCGTCCACGGCCTCGTAGTCGTGGCGCGAATAATAGTTGCGGCCGAAGCGGGCCCAGTGTTCCTGGACGATCTCGTTCACGGACTTGCCCGTCGCGGCGATCAGGTTCAGCCAGAACAGCACGGCCCACACGCCATCCTTTTCGCGGATGTGCATCGAGCCCGTGCCGTAGCTCTCTTCGCCGCACAGGGTGGCGAGGCCCGCGTCGAGCAGGTTGCCGAAGTACTTCCAGCCGGTCGGGGTCTCGAAGCACGAGACGCCCAGCGCGGCGGCCACGCGGTCCGCGGCCTGCGACGTCGGCATGGAGCGGGCGATGCCCTTGATGCCGTCGCGGTAGCCCGGCGCGGCCGCCGCGTTGGCGGCGATGATGGCGAGGCTGTCCGACGGCGACACGGCGAGCTTGCGGCCGACGATCATGTTGCGGTCGCCGTCGCCGTCCGACGCGGCGCCGAAGTCCGGCGCATCCGGGCCGTCCATCAGCGCGATCAGCTCGGCCGCGTTGACGGGGTTCGGGTCCGGGTGGTGGCCGCCGAAGTCTTCCAGCGGTTCGGCATTGACGACGGTGCCGGCGGGCGCGCCCAGCATGCCCTCGATGATGGCCTTCGCGTACGGGCCGGAGACCGCGTGCATGCCGTCGAAGCGCATCGTGAAGCCGCGCTGGAACAGGGCGCGGATGGCGTCGAAGTCGAACAGGCCGGCCATCAGCTCCGCGTAGTCGGACACGGAATCGATCACCTCCACTTCCATGTCTTCGAGGCGGATGCTGCCGGTCTTGTCCAGGTCGACCGGGCCGGCGTCGCTGATGCGGTACGAGGCCAGGGTCTTCGTGTGGTCGTAGATCGCGTCGGTGATCTTTTCCGGCGCCGGGCCGCCGTTGTCGATGTTGTACTTGATGCCGAAGTCGCCATCGGGGCCGCCCGGGTTGTGGCTGGCCGAGAGGACGATGCCGCCGAGCGCGGCGCGCTTGCGGATCACGCAGCTGACGGCGGGCGTCGACAGGATGCCGCCGCGGCCCACGAGCACGCGGCCCACGCCGTGGGCGGCGGCCATGCGCAGGATGGTCTGGATGGCCTGGCGGTTGAAGTAGCGGCCGTCGCCGCCGAGGACCAGGGTGCGGCCCTGCACATCGCCCAGCGCGCCCAGCGTCAGGAAGATGGCCTCGACGAAGTTTTCCAGGTAGCCGGGCTGCTGGAACTCCGTCACCTTCTTGCGCAGCCCGGACGTGCCGGGGCGTTGCCCGGCGAACGGGGTCGTCGCAATCGTCTGAATTGTCATGTTTGCTCCTGTCGGGGGGTGTCGTTGTCAAACCCGTAAGGATACGACACTCGCCCCGACGATGGCGCCGTTCTCAGTGGGCGGCGCGCTCCGGACGGTCGGTGATGAACACCGCGAGCACGGCCGCGATGAGCATCGACGCGCCGCCCAGCACCAGCGTAAACACGGCGTGGTTGCCGAACAGGTGCTTCGTGGCGTAGCCGAGCACCAGGCCGCTGACGACTTGCGGAATGACGACGAAGAAGTTGAAGAGGCCCATGTAGTAGCCCATGCGGTTGGGCGGCAGCGCCGCGGCCAGGATCGCATACGGCATCGTGAGGATGCTGGCCCAGGCCAGGCCCACGCCCAGCATCGGGATCATCAGGAGGTGCTTGTCGTGGATGAAGAACACGCTGACCAGCGACAGGCCGCCGACCGCCAGGCACACGGCGTGGCATGCCTTGCGGCTCGTGCGGCGCGCCAGCACGGGCAGCACGAACGCGGCAAGCGCGGACAGTCCGTTATAGACGGCGAACATCACGCCGACCCAGTTGCCCGCCTCCTGGTAGCCGGCCGACAGCGGATCCGTCGTGTTGTAGACGTTGTCGGCGATCGCGGGACCGGTATAGATCCACAGCGCGAACAGCGCGATCCACGTGAAGAACTGGACGAACGCCAGCTGCACCATCGTCCTGGGCATGTGCGCGAAGCCGCCCACGATCTCGCGCAGCGCCACGCCGAAGTTGCGCGAATGCTTGCGCTGGGCCGCGAAGCGGTCGAGGTCCGGCGGCGGCAGTTCGGTCGACGTGAACACGGTCCACATCACGGCCAGCAGGAAGGCGGCGCCGCCGATGTAGAACGAGTAGCGCACGGAATCCGGCACGGCGCCGTTCACGGGCACGTTCGAGACGCCGAGGACGTCGGTGAACAGGATCGGCAGCAGCGACGCGATCACGGCGCCGCAGCCGATGAGGAAGGTCTGCATGGCGAAGCCGGCGGTCTGCTGCGACGTATCGAGCTTGTCGCCGACGAACGCGCGGAACGGTTCCATCGACACGTTGATGGATGCATCCATCAGCCACAGCACGGCCACGGCCATCCAGATGGCGGCGGAATTCGGCATCAGGAACAGCGCGGTGGCGGCCAGCACGGCGCCGAGGAAGAAGAAGGGACGGCGGCGGCCCCAGGTCGGGTGCCACGTGTTGTCGCTGAGGTAGCCGATCACCGGTTGCACGAGCAGGCCCGTGACGGGCGCCGCGAGCCAGACGAGGGCCAGGTCGTCCATCGAGGTGCCGAGCGTGGCGAAGATCCGGCTCGTGTTCACGTTTTGCAGCGCAAAGCCGAACTGGATGCCGAAGAAGCCGAAGCTCATGTTCCACAGCTGCCAGAAGGTCAGCCGCGGCTTGAGCGCATGAGTTTGCATTTCCATCTGTGTCCCCTAACGCGCCTGGACTCCCGCCAGGCTGCTACATGTAGCAAAGTAACATGGGGTTTTCTGGGTGTCAATGCGATAACAGCCCTTAATCCAAAGGGAAGCCACAGAAAATGTAGTCAAACAACAACCGGGGTCAGACCCCATTTTTGGGCAATTGCCAAAAAATGGGGGTCTGACCCCGGTGTTTACTTGCGCGGCTTTTTGTCGGCGAACTTGCGCTTCGCCGGCTTTTTCTCAGGCGGTTCCTCGCCGTCGCGCGTGATGCCCAGCTGCTGGCCTGCCACCCACACTTTTTTCAGATGGTCGAGCAGGTCCTGCGGCAGGCCGGCCGGCATGTCGAGCGTGCTGTAGTCGTCGTAGATCTCGATGCGGCCGATCTCCTTCGACGGCACGCCGCCTTCGTTGGCAATCGCGCCCACGATGTTTCCCGGCTTGACGCCGTGGTAGTGGCCTACCTCGATGCGGTACGTGGCCATGCCCTCTTCCGGCGCGCGCACGACGCGCTCCTTCTTGAAGCCTTGGCGGCCATCTCCATCTCGGCCGGCGCGGGCCGGGCGCTCGTCGCCGAAGCTTTCGCGGCCCGCTCGCGCCGGACGCTCCTCACGCTCGCGGAATTCCGGCTTCGGTTCGCGCTCCGGCTTTTCCAGCAGCAGCGGCTCGTCGCCGCGATACAGCTTGGCCAGCGCGGCCGCGATGTCGATCGCGGGCACGTTCTGTTCGCGCTCGTATTCCTCGATGAGGGAACGGAACACGTCCAGGCCGCCCGCCGCCAGCGTCTCGCCGATCTGTTCCTTGAACTTCGTGATGCGCACTTCGTTGACGGCCTTGATGGTCGGCAGCGAGAGCGGCGCCACCGGCTGGCGCGTGGCGCGCTCGATCGCTTTCAGCAGGCCGCGTTCGCGCGGCGTGATGAACAGGATCGCGTCGCCGCTGCGGCCCGCGCGGCCCGTGCGGCCGATGCGGTGCGTGTAGCTTTCCGGGTCGGACGGCACGTCGTAGTTGATCACGTGGCTGATGCGCTCCACGTCCAGGCCGCGCGCGGCGACGTCGGTGGCGACGAGAATGTCGATCTTGCCGTTCTTGAGCTGCTCGATCGTGCGCTCGCGCTGTTGCTGGGCCATGTCGCCGTTGATGGCGGCGGCGGCGAACCCGCGCGCCTGCAGCTTGGACGCCAGTTCCTCGGTGCCGAGCTTCGTGCGCGCGAAGACGATCATGCCGTCGAACGGTTCCGCTTCCAGGATGCGCGTGAGGGCGTCCAGCTTTTGCAGGCCCGCGACGAGCCAGTAGCGCTGCGTGATGTTGGTGGCCGTCGTCGTCTTGGCGGCGACCGTCACCTCGCTCGGCTCGTTCAGGTAGGTCTTGGCGATGCGCTTGATCTGCTGCGGCATCGTGGCCGAGAACAGCGCCGTCTGGCGCGTCTCCGGCGTCTGCTGCAGGATGTGCTCGACGTCGTCGATGAAGCCCATGCGCAGCATCTCGTCCGCTTCGTCCAGCACGAGGGTCTTCAGCTGCGACAGGTCGAGCGAGCCCTTCTCGATATGGTCGATGACGCGGCCCGGCGTGCCGACGACGACCTGCACGCCACGGCGCAGCGCCGACAGCTGCGGGCCGTAGCTCTGGCCGCCGTAGATCGGCAGCACGTGGAAGTTCTTCAGGTGCGCGGCATAGCTCTGGAAGGCTTCGGCGACCTGGATCGCGAGCTCGCGCGTGGGCGCGAGCACGAGGGCCTGCACGGCCGGGTTCTTGACGTCGATGCGCGACAGCACGGGCAGCGCGAAGGCGGCCGTCTTGCCGGTGCCCGTCTGCGCCTGCCCCAGCACGTCGCGTCCCTCCATCAGGAGAGGAATGGTGGCCGCCTGGATCGGCGACGGCGTCTCGTAGCCGACCTCCTTCAATGCCTTGAGGATGGGTGCGGGGATATCGAGATCGGCGAACGTCTGGAGCTGTGTGTCTTGCATGGAAATAATATTCAAAAATCGTAGGCAATCCTACAGTTTACTCCTTTGCACGCCGGGCTTCAGGATTATTTCGCGCCGGCGACCGCGGCCACGAAATCCTTGTGCGCAGGCATCACATCCACGCAACGGCCGATCACGCGTTCCGTGTTGGCCAGGAAATCGCGCAGCTCGGGCTCGCCCATCAGGTCGACCAGCGGGTGGTAGCCGCCCGCGCGCACGCCCTGCCCGTGCAGCACCTGCTGCCAGCCGATCGGCGTGAACAGTTCTTCGTTCTCGCGCACGACCCGGCCGTGGGCCTGGAACAGCTCGATCTTGCGGCGCAGCGTGTCCGGGATGTCCATCGTGCGCACGTGGTTCCAGAACGGCGTGTCGGCACGGGCCGTGGCGTGGTAGTGCAGGATGAGGAAGTCGCGGATGCGCTCGATCTCGAAGTCGCTTTGCCGGTTGAACTCGTCGATGTCGGCCTGGTGGAACCCCTGGTCCGGGAAAAACGCCAGCAGGCGCGAGAGCGCGGACTGGATCAGGTAGATGGACGTGGATTCCAGCGGCTCCAGGAACCCCGACGACAGGCCGATGGCCACCACGTTGCGGTGCCACGTCTTGCGGCGGCGGCCGGCCGTGAAGCGCAGCAGCTTCGGTTCCGCCAGCGCCTCGCCGTCGAGGTTTTGCAGCAGGATGGATGCGGCCTCGTCCTCGCTCATGTGGCGGCTGGAAAACACGTGGCCGTTGCCGGTGCGGTGCTGCAGGCCGATGCGCCATTGCCAGCCCGCGGGACGCGCGTGCGCGATCGTGTACGGAAGCAAATCGCCGGACAGCGCGCACGGCACGGCCCAGGCGCGGTCGCACGGCAGCCAGTGGCTCCAGTCCTCGAAGCCCGCCGCGAGGGTCTGCTCGATCAGCAGGCCGCGGAACCCCGAGCAGTCGATGAACAGATCGCCCGCGATCGTCTCCCCATTTGCCAGCACCACGGACTCGATGAAACCGTCGTGCGGGCGCTGGCGCACCTCGACGACCTTGCCCTCGGTGCGGCGCACGCCGCGTGCCTCGGCGTAGGTGCGCAGGTAGCGCGCGTACAGGCCGGCGTCGAGGTGGAACGCGTACACGATGTCGGCCAGCGGCGAATTCGGCGCCTCTTGCGGCGGCCGCATGAACTTGCCGGCGCGCGCCCCCATCCGGTTGATCGAATAGTGCTCGAGGTCGGGCGCGATCCCGGCCTGGTGGGCCTTCAGCCAGTACTGGAAGAATTCGACGGCCTGCACGTCCTGGCCGAAGCGGCCGAACCCGTGCATGTAGCGTTCCCCCGGGCGGCTCCAGTCGCGGAACTCGATGCCGAGCTTGAACGTGGCCTTCGTTTCGCGCACGAAGTCGTCTTCGTTGATGCCGAGGACGTCGTTGAACAGGCGGATCATCGGGATCGTCGATTCGCCCACGCCGACGGTGGAAATCTCGTCCGACTCGACCAGGCGGATGGCGAACCGGCCCTGCAGCAGGCGCGCCAGCGCGGCCGCGGCCATCCAGCCGGCCGTGCCGCCGCCGACGATCACGATGTTTTGGAGAGGAGTCTGTTGCGTCATGGTCGTCAAGGATACAAAAAAACCCCTTGCCAGGAAACCCGGCAAGGGGTGGGAGCATCAGCACAGGGCCGACATAGGAGACTTACGACTTACATCTTGTAGTTCAGGCCGATCAGCACCGTGCGGCCCAGCGGGCGGTCTTCGATGACGTTATCCTTGGTCTTGCGATAACGGGTGAAGTGCGCGCTCTTGACGTTGTTCATCTGCACCAGCAGCGACAGGTTCTTCAGCGGACCGTCCTGGAACTCGTAGCCGAATTGCAAATCGAGGACCTTGCCGCCGACGACGTACGTGAGCTGGCGGTCGCCCGTGTTCTGCGTCACTTCGCCGATGAAGTCCGAGCGGTAGGTTTCGGCGGCGCGGGCCGAGAAACCGTTCTTCTCGTAGTAGACCGTCAGGTTGGCGGTGCGCTTCGACAGGCCCGGCAGGTTCATGTTGCCGCCGCCGTTGTCCTGCGTCGTGTTCGGGATCGACACCGAGCTCGCGTTCTGCGCCACGTTGGCGACGACGCCGAAGCCGTCCAGGTAACGGGTCAGGACGTTCAGCGGCAGCGACGCGGCCAGCTCGACACCCTTGATGTTGCCGCCCGTGCCGTTCAGCGGCGTGTTGTAGGTACCGATCGTGCTCGGCGCCTGGTACGACGTCGGCAGCAGCACGGACGAGAAGTCGAACTGGCGGTCCGTGTTGATGATGTAGCTGTCGAGCTTACGGTAGAACACGGCGGCGCTCACGTACGCCTTGCTTTCCCAGTACTTTTCGTACGACAGGTCGACGCCCTTGGCGCGGAACGGCTTCAGTTGCGGGTTGCCGCCGCCGCCGGTGTAGTAGCCCTTCGACGCGTCGTAGCTGAAGCTGCCCGAGGCGCGCATCTGCTGCAGTTCCGGACGGGCCATGATCTTCTCCAGCGAGAAGCGCAGGGATTGCTGGTTGCCCAGGTCGCCGACCAGGTTCAGGCTCGGCAGCACGTCGTTGTAGCTGGTGCCGTCGGTGACGGTCGCCGTCGGGCGGTGCAGGTCGTCCGTGCCCTGGTTCTTGTCCACCGAGAACGCGGTCGATTCCTGCTTGGTGTGCACGAACTGCAGGCCCAGCGCGCCGCGCACCGGGATGCCGGCGGCTTCGGTATCGATGCCCAGCTTGGTGAACGCCGTGTCGACCTTCTCGCGCACCACCCAGTCCTTGTTGTAGATGTCCGGGTGCTGCTTCGGATTCACGTTGTAGACCGTGGCCAGCGCGGCGACCGGGTCGAAGCCCAGCACGGTCAGGCCGGTCTCGCCGACGCCCTGCGGGCTGCTGCCCGACGGGAACGGCGCGGACGCGTAGCGGTCGGCGCCGCCCTTGATCGACAGCAGGCCTTCGACGAACGAACGGGTCTTGGAGCGGTTCGACACGTTCACGCCACCGGTGAACTTGCTGAAGAACCAGCCTTCCGGCAGGTCGCGCGACACGTCCAGGCGCACGGCGCCCAGGCGGTCGTACACGTGCGGGAATTTCACGTAGCCGGCCTGGGTTTCGGTACCGCCCCAGCCCTGCGGGTCGGTCAGCACGACGTTGTTCGGGTTGGTGAGATCGACACTGCTCGTGAACGCGCGGCTGCCGCGGGTGAAGCCGATCGTCGTCAGGTTGTTGGCCGCGACCGAACCGTAGGTCTCTAGGTTCGTGCCGTTGCGTTCGGCGCTGTTGAACGACAGGTCGAGCGACGCGGTCCAGTCCTCGTCCAGGCGCAGCTTGTTGTTCCAGCCGATCGAGCGGGTGACGTCGTTCCACACTTCGTTGTCGTTGCGGATGATCGGACGCACGTTGTTGATCTGGCCGCTCATCACGTCCGCGCCCGACAGCGTGGCGTTGATCAGCTGGCTCGGCTTGTCGTACGCGCTGGTGCCGGTATCGTTCAGCGGCGCCTGGAAGCCGACGTTGCGGGTGCTGCGGTCGTACTTCGAATAGAACAGGTCGAGCGTGCTCGTGAAGTTGCGGCTCGGGCGGTACTGCACCACGCCCATCAGGCCGTTGCGCGACTGGCGATAGGTCTCGGTGTAGGCTTCGAAGCCGGTGTACGGGATGTTGACGGTCTGGCCGTTGTACATGGTCGTGCCGTTGCCCCAGCCGTTGAAGCGGGACGATGCCGGCCCCTGGCCCTGCAGGCGCGCGAAGCCGAAGGCGATGCCGACCTGGCGGTTCATGAACTGGTCGATGTACGAGAACGTGAAGCGGTTGCCGGTGCCCTTGTCGTATTGCAGGCCCAGGCCGCTCTTTTCGCGGCGGTAGTTCACGGCCATCGTGCGGCCCTTGAAGTCCAGCGGACGCACGGTCTGCAGGTCGACGGTGCCCGACAGGCCCTGGCCGATCAGCGCGCCGTCCGGCGTCTTGTAGACGACGACGCCCGACAGCAGTTCGCCCGGGTACTGGTCGAATTCGATCGAGCGGCTGTCGCCGGTCGACACCTGCTCGCGGCCGTTCAGCAGGCCCGTCGAGAAGTCGGGCGACATGCCGCGGATCGAGATGATCGACGCATTGCCGTGCACGTCGCGCTGGGTGGTCACGCCCGGCAGGCGCGCGAGCGATTCGGCGATGCTCTGGTCCGGCAGCTTGCCGATGTCTTCGGCGGAAATCGCCTCGACGATGGAATCGTTGTTCTTCTTGACCGAAATGGCCGCCTCGATACCGCGGCGGATACCGGTCACCTTGACGGTCTGGACGCCATTCGCGGCCGTGGCCTCGCTGGTCGTCTGCTGCTGTTCCTGGGCCCAGGCGGCGTGGCCGGCCAGCGCCATGAAGACGGCGCAGCCAGCTGCGACCGGGCTCAGTTTGAATGCGAGCGCGCCTTGCGCTTGCTTGGTGTTCAGAATGCTCATCTGTCCCCTCGACGTACTCAAGTTTGATTTTTCCGATATCAGAGCCCATCGCCGCAACACGTCGTGCCGGCCCCTGCTCTGAGGTTTCGCAGGGATTCTGTATTAAAACTAGATTACGTGTCAACGGAACATGTAATCCAAAGAACAATTTGGCGTTTTCCCCACACAGATTGCCAAGAAAAGAAGAATTTTCGATGTAATTTTAGTAGCTGAACGCGTATTTACTGTGTAGTCAGAGTACAAAGATTGATATGCGCACCATACCGGCGATGACGCAAAACGTAAAAACGGCGCGAAGGGTCGGAACCCGTTCGCGCCGTCGTCGCCGGCCGGAGGCGGAGGGCGGCTACATCTTCGGGGCCTTGCAGTGATCGGCGATGAACCGGTCATGGTCCGGCATGAAGCCGACGCATTGCCGGATCACGTCGGCCACGCCGTCCATGTAGTCCCGGATGCCCTCTTCCGACTGCACGTCGACCAGCGGGTGGTAGCTGTCCGGATGAATGTTCTGCCCGACGAGCACCTGCAGCCAGCCCACTTCCGTGAACAGCTCGCCATTGAAGCGCTGGATGCGGCCGCGGCTCTTGTACAGGTCGAGCTTTTCGCGCAGCGTGGCGGGAATCGCCATGTTGGCGCACGCCTGCCAGAAATCGCTGTCGGTGCGCTGGTTGGCGTGGTAGTGCAGGATGATGAAGTCGCGGATGCGCTCGTAGTGGAAGCGTGTCAGGTCGTTGTAGGCATCGATGTCGACCTGCGAAAAGCCGCGGTCCGGGAAGAAGTCCAGCAGCTGCTGCAGGCCCGACTGCACCATGTGGATGCTGGTCGACTCGAGCGGCTCCAGGAAGCCGCTGGCGAGGCCCAGCGCCACCACGTTCTTGACCCAGGCCTTCTTGCGCATGCCGGTGGTGAACCGGATCGGGCGCGGATCGGCGAGCGGCTTGCCGTCCAGGTTCGCCAGCAGCGTGGCCGCCGCCTCGTCGTCGCTGATGTGGCGGCTGCAGTAGACGTGGCCGTTGCCGATGCGGTTCTGCAGCGGGATGCGCCATTGCCACCCCGCCCCGTGCGCGGTCGCGCGCGTGTACGGCGTCGTCACGGCCGCCGATTCGCACGGCACGGCCAGCGCGCGGTCGCACGGCAGCCAGTGGCTCCAGTCCTCGAAGCCCGCCTGCAGCGTCTGTTCGATGAGCAGGCCGCGGAAGCCCGAGCAATCGATGAACAAATCGCCCTCGACACGCCGGCCGCTTTCCAGCACGACGGCGTCGACGAAGCCGTCGTGCGCACGCTGGCTCACCTGCACGATCTTGCCCTCGATGCGCTCCACGCCGCGCGCCTCCGACAGCGTGCGCAGGTGGCGCGCATACAGGCTGGCGTCGAAGTGGTAGGCGTAGGCGATGTCGGCCAGCGGCGAATTGCCCACGTCCGTGCGCGCCGGCATGAATTTGTTCGCCTGCGCCGCCATGCGCGTGATCGAGTACTCGTCCAGCGGGCGCGCGCGGCCGAGACCATGCATCTTGTGCCAGTACTGGTCGAAGCCGACCATCCACAAGTCCTGGCCGAGGCGTCCGAAACCGTGCATGTAGCGCTCGCCCTGGCGGCCCCAGTTGACGAACTCGATGCCCAGCTTGAAGGTGCCGTTGGTTGCCTTCATGAACTCGGCCTCGTCGATGCCGGCCACGGTGTTGAAGCGCTGGATCATCGGGATGGTCGCTTCGCCGACGCCGACGATGCCGATCTCGTCGGATTCGACGAGGCGGATCGTGTAGCGGCCGCGCAGCGCGGTGGCGAGGGCGGTGGCGGCCATCCAGCCGGCGGTGCCGCCGCCCACGATGACGATGGTATTCAGGAGAGGTGCGTTCATGCTGCCTTCTTCACACGGTAAAGAAAAAACACCCCTGCGGACCAGGGTCGGCAGGGGTGCTCAGTTTAACTGTCGACGTCGGTAGGGTGGGCACCCCGTGCCCACGCGTGGCGCCAACACAACGCGAACGTCATTTAGAACTTGTAGCTTGCACCCAGGCCGTAGGTACGGCCGAAGCGGTAGTGCTCCACTGCGACGTCCGGCGTGCTGTTGAAGCGGTCGAACGCGGCGTTCGTCAGGTTGTTCGCCGATGCGGTGATCGACAGGCCCTTGAACATGCTCGTGTCGCTGAAGTCGTACGTCACCTGGGCATCGATCAGCGTGCTGGCCTTGATGTAGGTCAGCTGGTGATTGTCCTGGAAGTCGGTCACTTCACCCAGGAAGTCGCCACGCTTCTTGGCCGCCAGCGATGCACGGAAACCGTTCGCCTCGTAGTACAGGCGCGCGTTGGTCACGATGTGCGACAGGCCCGGCAGCGAGACGTTGTTCGGCGTGTCCTTCGTGTTGCCCAGGCCGGACGACGGCAGGCTCAGCGAGCTCAGCGTGCTCGAGTAGTTCACTTCGAGGCCGAAACCGCTCAGGTACTTCGACACCATCGCGAACGGCAGCGAGACGGTTGCTTCCATACCCTTGATGTTGCCGCCATTCAGGTTGGTCGGCACGGTCAGGATACCGACCGTCGAACCGGCGTACGGGCCACTGGTCGGCAGCGCCATGCCCGGCTGGTAGTAACCGGTCGTCTTGAAGTCCACTTCGGTGCCGTATTGCAGGACGTAGGTGTCCAGCTTCTTGTAGAAGCCGGCCACGGCCACGTAACCCTTGGCGCCGTTAACCGTAAAGTATTTCTCGTACGACAGGTCGAGGGCCTTGGCGCGGAACGGCTCCAGCTTCGGATTGCCGGCGCCGCCGGACAGGCGCGGGCCGGTCGGGTTGCTGTTGTTCACGCTCACGCCGCCGCCCGGACGCATGTCGCTCATCTTGGTGCGCGACAGGGTCTTGCCCAGGCCGAAGCGCAGCATCTGGTCGTACGGCAGCTCGAAGCTCAGGTTCATGCTCGGCAGGAAGTCGTTGTACTTCGCGCCGCCGCCGATGGCGTAGCTCGCGCAGGGCTTGCCCGCATCGCCGCAACCCGACGGATTGCCCGGCTGGACGACGACGCCCGACGACGACTGGTTGGTGCGCACGTACTGGGCGCCCGCGTTGCCGCGGTACGGGATGCCGAACAGTTCGCCTTCCAGGTTGCCCATGGCGTACAGCGTCGTGATGCGCTCGGACACTTCCCAGTTCTTGTCGGTCTGGATCGGCTGGTCTTTTTTCGGCAGCAGCGTGTAGACCGTACCGAGCGTGCCGGCCGGGTTGAAACGCACAATGGGAATGCCGTTCGGGGTCACGCCCGTCTCGGTGCCCGGCACGGTGGCCGAACCGTACTGCAGGTTATTGATCGTCAGGTTGCCTTCGTCCGAGACGCGTTCCTTGTCGCGGTTGCTGTGGTACACGCCGAAATCGAGCGCGGTCACCGGGCCCCATTCGACGTCGCGCTTGGCGGACAGGCGGACGGCCTTCAGGTCGTCGGTCTGGTCGCCGATGGCCACATAGCCGGCCTGCGGGACGCTGCCGCCCCAGCCGTTCACGTCGGTCAGCACGTAGCGGCTGCGGTCGGTGAGGTTGGCGTTGACCTTGTAGGTCGGGCTCAGGTTGCTGGTGCCGTTGAAGCCGGTCCACGAGATCGTGTCGAGGTCGGTGGCATTGCCCGGACGGCCGGCGGTCGTCTCGTAGCGGTCGGTGTGGTGCGTCACCTTCGAGCCGGACACGTCGCCGGTGAAGGTCCAGTCGCCCGAGCGCAGGCGGCTGTTGAGGCCCCAGGCGTTCAGCGTGTCGGCCTGGCCGACGATGTCGTTGCGCTGGACAGCCTTGTAGCCCGAGCAGGTGCCGGACACGGCCACGCCGTTGACGATCTGGGCGTTCGAGAGAACGCCGGACGGGTCATAGCTGCCGTTGTTGCCGCAAACGGCGCCTTCCAGGCCGTTCTTGCGGGTGTCGTCGGTGAACTTGGAGTGGAACAGGTCGACCGTCGTCACGAATTCCTTGCTCGGACGGAACTGCACCACGGCCATCGCCGACTTGTTGCCCTGCGGGTCGCGCTGCTTCAGGCTGGCGAAGCCGCCCGGGACCTTGATGCTGTCCGAACCATTGTAGGCCGGCACGCCGACGTCCTTCAGCGCCGGCGTCCAGCCGCCCCAGCCGTCGCCGCGGGTCTGGTCCGCGCCCGAGTCGCTGAACTTCACGAGGCCCAGGGCCACGCCGACGGTGCGGTTGGCGAACTGGTCGATGTAGGTGATCGTGCTGCGGTAGCCCTTGCCGGTGCCGCCGCCTTCGGCGTCGTTCTTTTCACCGGTCCAGATGCGCTTGTAGCCGACGGCCACGGTGCGCTTGCCGAAGTCCAGCGGCAGCACGGTGCGCTGGTCGATGGTCGATGCGACACCCTGGCCCATCAGCGTGGCGTCCGGCGACTTGTACACGGTGATCGTGCCCAGCATTTCTGCCGGATACAGGTCGAAGCGCACGCCGCGGCTGTCGCCGGCGGATGCCTGCTCGCGGCCGTTCAGCAGCGTGCCGTTGAAGTCCGGCGACATGCCGCGCACGGAGATCGCTGCGGCGCGGCCCGTCGACGGGTCGCGCTGCGCGGTCACGCCCGGCAGGCGCGAGATCGACTCGGCGACCGTCGCGTCCGGCAGCTTGCCGATGTCTTCCGCCGAGATCGCTTCGACGATGGAGTTGGAATTCTTCTTGATGTTGATGGCCGCTTCGATGCCGCGGCGGATACCGGTCACGGTCACGGTGCTGACCGGCTTGCCTTCGGCATCCGTTGCCTGCGCGACGGTGGCATCCTGGGCGTACACATTGGTGCCGACCGCCGACAGGAACACGACGCAACCGGCTGCAACCGGGCTCAGCTTGAACATAAGGGCGCCCTGACGCGCGTGCTTGCCATTAAAAGTCTTCATTTGTCCCCTCAAATCATCAGATCTCATTGTTTTTCCCGACGACGGCAGCGTGAGCCCGCACCCGGGAGCCAGAAAGCAAACGTTTTCTATAAGTACGTACGTTTCTTCAGGAATTCTGTATTAAAACTAGATTCAGTGTCAACGAGAGTTGCCCTTCATTACAGGAATGTAGGTGTTTTACGCAGTTTTGCTTAAAAAATAGGCTTTCTCGTTGTATTCGAGCTACAGAACATGAATGCAACGCTTGTAGTCGCGCTACAAATTGATTTCCTTGCACCACTGAGCAGCAACTGTGCACCGTTTTGGCGCAGATTTTGGTAGTAGTTTTACGGAATGTTGGGATTTGCCGACATTCTGGCTTGAATTCCCTGGAGAAACCTGTGTAGCAAAACTAGAGATTTGGACGACTCAGTCCGTTGCTGCGCTCAATCCTATGTAGTATTCTCCGAGCAATAATGTAATACGCGCATTACTCTTGAGTAACAAACGAGTAAGTCGCTGTAGTTCGACTACGCCATTTGGAGACCTTCATGCGCATTCCCACCCGCCTCGCCGCCCTGCTGATCGGCAGCCTGTTCCTGACGGGCGCCACCGCCGCGCCGGCCGCCATCGACCACGTGGACCCGCCGTTCTGGTGGACGGGCATGCACGACCGCAGCCTGCAACTGATGGTGCACGGCCCCGCCATCGCCGACCTGGAGCCGGCCATCGCGTACCCCGGCGTGCGCATCGCGGCCGTCACGCGCGTGGCCAACCGCAACTACCTGTTCATCGACCTGGACATCGGCCCGGACGCGCAGCCGGGCGACGTCGCCATCGACTTCCGCGGCGCGCATCCCACCCGCACCACGTACCGGCTGCTGGCGCGTGCCGCCGGGTCGGCCGGACGCAAGGGCTTCGGCAAGGCCGATGCGATCTACCAGTTGATGCCGGACCGGTTCGCCAACGGCAATACGAAGAACGACAGCGTGCCCGGGCTCGCCGACAAGCTCGATCGCAAGCTCGGCCACGGCCGCCACGGCGGCGACATCCAGGGCATCATCGACCACCTCGACTACATCGCGGGCATGGGCTTCACGCAGCTGTGGCCCACGCCGCTCGTCGAGAACGACATGCCGGCCGCGTCCTACCACGGCTACGCGGCCACGGACCACTACCGGATCGACCCGCGCTACGGCAGCAACGAGGACTACGTGCGGCTGTCGGCCGAAGCGCGCAAGCACGGCATCGGCGTGATCCAGGACGTCGTGCTGTCGCACATCGGCCTGCATCACTGGTGGATGAAGGACTTGCCGACGCCGGACTGGATCAACCATAACGATGGAAAATTCGTCGCGACGATGCACCACCGGACCGCCGTGCAGGATCCGTACGCATCGCAGGAAGACGCCGGCAATTTCACGACGGGCTGGTTCAGCCCCGGCATGCCCGACATGAACCAGACCAACCCGTTCGTCGCCAACTACCTCATCCAGAACAGCATCTGGTGGATCGAGTACGCGGGCCTGTCCGGCCTGCGCATCGACACGTTCGGCTACTCGGACGGCGCCTTCCTCGCGCACTACACGAAGCGCGTGCTGGGGGAGTATCCGCACCTGAACATGGTGGGCGAGGAATGGAGCAAGCTGCCGCCCGTCGTCGCGCACTGGCAGCGTTCTCCGACCTCGATGCCCAGCATGATGGACTTTCCGCTGACGGAGGCGATGCGCACGGCGCTCGCCGACAAGAACAGCTCCAACGTCTTCAACGACGTCTACGAGACGCTGGCGCTTGACTACCTGTATCCCGACGCGTCGAACCTCGTGCTGTTCGAAGGGAACCACGACATGGCGCGGCTGTTCAGCGTCGTCGGCGAGGATATCGACCGCTGGAAGATGGACCTCGCGTTCGTCATGACGATGCCGCGCATCCCGCACTTCTACGTGGGCGACGAGCTCCTGATGACCAGCACGGTCGACCGCCGCGACGACAGCAGCTACCGCCGCGACTTCCCCGGCGGCTGGGCCGGCGACAAGGTCGATGCCTTCACGGGCGCCGGCCTCACGCCGCGCCAGCGCGAGGCGCAGGCGTTCGTCAGGAAGCTCGTCAACTGGCGCAAGGGTGCGTCCGTCGTGCACGACGGGAAGCTGATGCAGTACGGGCCCGAGAACAATACGTGGGTCTACTTCCGTTACAGTGACAGCAAGAAGGTCATGGTCGCGTTCAATGCGAACGCGAAGGAAGCCGTGCTGCCCGTTGGGCGGTTCCATGAGATGCTGTCCGGAGTCGCGGCAGGCACCGACGTCCTGACCGGCCGGCGCTTCGATTTAGGCAAGGAAATCCGCCTGCCGGCGAAGTCGGTCGTCATCCTCGAACTTTGAACCACCGCCCCGTCGTTCCCGCGCAGGCGGGAACCCATGCCGAGATGCCGAAGTCGGTTCGCCGATACTCTACAGTGTCTTTAACGGACGGAATTCTGTCACTCAGTATGGATTCCCGCATTCGCGGGAATGACGAGAAATGCATTAGCGGGTCCTACACATGATCAAAACACCCCTCCTCGCCGCCGTCCTCTTCGCCCACTCCATCGCCGCCATCGCGGCCGAAGCCCCGCCGCTGCGCTACGACATCTACGTGCGCGGCGCCTTCAACGGCTGGGGTACGGACAACGTCCTCGCCTACCAGGGCAAGGGCGTCTACCAGGCCGACATCCTCGTCAGCCCCGGCAACCACGCTTTTAAAATCGGCAGCAAGGACTGGGCCGCGGAATGGGTCGCGAATCCGGCCGCCAGCGTCGGCGTGAAGCTGGGCGACGCCTATCCGCTCGCGACGGAAGCGGGCCCGGAAGACTATCTGTTCACGAAAAAGACGGCGACGTTCCGCTTCCGCGTCGACGTGTCCGATCCGAAGCGCCCCGTGCTGACGGTGACGCAGGTCGAGACGCCAACGGCGGCCGCCGCCGCCGATCCGCACGCGGGTGCCGGCGCGACGGCCACCCTGACCTTCCCCACGTGGGACGGCAAGGAAGAATCGGCGCGCTTTTCCGTGCGCGATCCGCAGGCGCCGCTGCGCAGCTATGCGCATTCGACGACGATGCAGTTGCGCGACCCCGGCCCGCAAGCGACGACGTACGAGGAAGACGCGACGCTGCCGGTCGTCCGCAGCGGCAACCTCGCGTTCGACGCGCTGTTCGCGCTGGCCGGCCACGAGATGAAGCTGGATTCCGTGAAGGAGATCCGGGACGGGAACTACAACGGCGGCGCCGCCATCCCGTGCGATTGCTTCGAGACGGGAGAAAAGTGGCACTACGTGTGGACGCGCGACCTGTCGTACGCGGCCGACCTGGGCCTCGCCATGCTCGACCCGCAGCGCGTGCGCAATTCGCTGCTGTTCAAGCTGTCCGGCTGGCGCGCGGGCGTGGCCAAGGCGCCGCAGGTCGCGGGCACGCCCGATGGCCGGCAGATCGTGCAGGACACGGGCAGCGGCGGCAGCTGGCCCGTCAGCACGGACCGCATCACGTGGGCCTTCGCGGCCGAGGAAGTCCTGAAGACGCTGCCGGCCGACGAGCGCGCGGCGTTCGCGGCCAGGGCGCTGCAGGCGCTGGCGAACACGATCGAGAACGACCGCATCGCCGCGTTCGACAAGACGACGGGCCTGTACACGGGCGAGGAATCGTTCCTCGACTGGCGCGACCAGACGTACGCGAAGTGGATCCCCGACGACCTGGCGTCGATGGCGAGCAGCAAGGCCCTGTCGACCAACGTCGGTCACTACAAGGCGCTCACGCTGGCGGCGCAACTGGCGCGCGAACAGGGAGACAAGCCGCGCGCCAGACGCTACGATGACTGGGCGCGCGCACTGAAACGCGCGATCAACACGCGCCTGTGGCTGGACGACGCCGGCATGTACAGCAGCCTCACGGCCCCGCATTTCGACGGCGCGCCGCTGCACAAGTTCGACTGGCTGGGACAGTCGCTCGCCATCGTCACCGGCGTCGCGGACGGCGCACGGGCGCAGAAGATCCTGGCCAGCTATCCGCATGGCCCGATGGGCGCGCCCGTCATCTGGCCGCAGCAGCAGGACCTGCCCGTCTACCACAACCGCGCGATGTGGCCGTTCGTCACCGGGTACGGCCTGCGCGCCGCGATCGCGGGCCGCAACGTGGCCGTCGCGGATGCGGCGTACGACTCGCTGATGCGCGGTGCGGCGCTGAACTTGTCGAACATGGAAAACCTGGAGTGGCTGTCGGGCCAGCCGCTGCTGCTGGACGAGGCGCATCCGGACCTGATCGGTCCCGTCATCAATTCGAAGCGCCAGCTGTGGTCCGTCGGCGCCTATCTCGGCATGGTGATCCGCGACGTGTTCGGCGTCTCGACGACACGCGACGGCATCGAGGTGAAGCCGTTCGTGACGGCGAAGCTGCGCGGCGGCGTGTTCGCGGCCGGCGACAGCATCGCGCTGTACAACCTGCGCCTGCAGGGCCGCGCCGTCAACGTCAAGCTGCGGCTGCCGCCCGTGCCGGCGGCCGGTACGAACGGTTATTACGCCATCGAGCGCATCCTCGTCGACGGCAAGCCGGCCGGCGCCGGCATCCCGTGGAGCGCGCTGGATGCGCACAGCGACATCGAGGTCCAGCTGGGCAAGCTGGTCGAAGGCAGCACGGCCATCCATCGCGTGAATGCCGACCCGTATGCGGAAACGTCGGCCGTGCTCGGCCCGCTCGAACCGCGCATCGAGGGCATCGCGCGCGCGGGCGCGACCACCACCGTGACGATCGCGCCGGCCGACCGGCAGGCCGGCATCACGTACAACGTCTACCGCGACGGCAAGCTGGTCGCGGCGAAGCTGCAAGCCGGTGCGTGGCAGGACGACAAGGGCGGACCCGCGGCATGCTACGCCGTCGAAGCGCAGTACACGGCGTCGGGCAACCGCAGCCACCACGGCGTGCCCCGCTGCGTGGACGCCGGCGTGGCGATCGCCGCCACCGACCCGCGCGTGCAGGCCAGCGTGGCCATCGCACCTGCCAACGCGCGCTTCGCCGAACCGCACCTCGCCAACTGGGGCCGGCCGGCCGACCGCTTCGACGTGCGCGACGTGCGCGTGCCGCAAGCGGGCGACTACGCCGTGCAGGTCCGCTATCACAACGGCGCCAACCAGATCAACCTGGGCATCAGCGGTGGCGTAAAATGGCTGGCGCTCAAGGATGCGTCGGGAC
Source organism: uncultured Massilia sp. (assembly GCA_966212555.1). Taxonomy (GTDB): domain Bacteria; phylum Pseudomonadota; class Gammaproteobacteria; order Burkholderiales; family Burkholderiaceae_D; genus Telluria. The sequence goes on along the minus strand of CBIHRX010000009.1, from coordinate 18,351 downwards.
GCATCGTCGCGCAAGGCGTCGTGCAGCTGCCGCACGCGCGCATCGAGAAGGCGAACACGCCGACCGTGTATTCGACGCCGCTGGCGGCGCGCCTGAAGGCGAACGTGGCGTACCGGATCGAGATGAGCGACTTCTACAACATGAGTTACCTGGACAGCAACCGCAGCTTCAGCGCGGCCGGCGGCGTCGACGGCCCGTCGAACCGCTTCGACATCTACGGCGTGCGGCTGCTGCGGACCAACGGAATCAAATGATGAAACGACTCGCAATCGCGGCCGCCGCGACCATGCTGCTGGCGCAGGCAAATGCCACCACCGTGCGCATCCACTACGCCGCCGGCAAGGAGACGATCCAGATCCGCGCCGACAAGGGCGCCGCCGGCTGGTCGCAGGGCGTGCCCGCGAAACCGGAAGGCGGCCCGCTGAACGTGTGGACGTTCACGTGGCCCGACGCGCTGGGCGACATCCAGATGAAGCCCACGCTGGGCGCGGACAAGGTGTCGATCGGCGGCGTGTACAAGCTGGCGGCCGGCAGTACGCTCGACATCTACCCGTTCTTCGGCCCGCCGTTCGGCAAGGTGACGATCGTGAAGGATTTCGCGTCGCCGCAACTGGACAACAAGCGCGCGCTGCGCATCTATCTCCCGCCCAGCTACAACGAAAACGCGGCGAAGCGCTACCCCGTGCTGTACATGCACGACGGCCAGAACCTGTTCGATGCGAAGACGGCGTCGTACGGCGTCGAATGGGGCGTGGACGAGACGATCAACCGCCTCGTCGCGACAGGCGTGATGGACGAGGTGATCGTCGTCGGCATCGACAACACGCCGGAGCGCATCCCCGAATACACGCCCTGCTGCGATCCGAAATACGGCGGCGGCAAACTGAATGCGTACGACGCGTTCATCGTCGAGACGGTGAAGCCGTACGTCGACCGCACGTACCGCACGCTGCCCGGCAAGGACACGACGGCGATCATGGGCTCGTCGCTGGGCGGCCTCGCCTCGGTGCTGATCGCGCAGCGCCATCCGGACATCTTCGCGAAGGCGGGCGGCGTCTCCAGTTCGTTCTGGTGGAACAACGGGACCCTGCTGGCGAAGGTGCCGGACCGCGTGCCGGTGAAATTCTACCTCGACGCCGGCACGCGCGACGACGGCCTGGACGACACGACGAAGATGCGCGACGCCATGCTGGCCAAGGGATACCGCGACAGCGAAGACCTGATGTTCTACAAGGCCGAGGGCGGGCGCCACAACGAGGCGTCGTGGGCCGCGCGCGTGGACAAGCCGCTCACGTGGTTCTTCCCGTGGGGCTCGACCCGGCAGTGATGCGGCCGGTCAGAAATCGAGACTGTACAAATTGCTGCCGGCATCGCCCGGCACGAGGTGGACGAAACGTTCGAAGCGCATGCCCATCTTGCGCAGCAGGCCGTTCGACGCGAGGTTGTTGGGCGACGTGATGGCCAGCACCCGCTGCAACCCCAGCGCGGGCGCGAGCGCCAGCACGGCCATGCCGGCCTCGTACGCGTAGCCGCGGCCGCAGTACGGTTCGAGATAGGCGTAGCCGATGTCGACGCCGTCCAGCGTCTCGCGCTTGATCAGGCCGCACATGCCGATGCGCGCGCCGCTGTCCTTCAGCTCGACGACGTAGAGCGAGTGGCCGCGCATGTCCTGCATCGCGATCGGGCCGTCGAGCAAGGCTTGCACGGCGTCCGCGCGCGTGCGGATGCCGCGGTCGCCGATGTGCTCCAGGAAGCCGGGATCGTTGACGAGCGCGAGATAAAAGTCGGCGTCGTCGCGGTCGGCGGTGCGCAGGCGCAGGCGCGGGGTCGCGAGGATGTCCACCGATATCAGTCTTCTTCCGGCAGCGGCCAGCGCGCCGGATCTTCCAGCAGCTTGTACATCACGTATGCGTCGACATAGCCGAGCCGGCGGTGGCGGTACGCCTTCGGCAAGGTGCCGACGATGGAAAAGCCGAGCCGCTTCCACAGGTGGATCGCGGGATTGTTCGTGCTGACGACGAAGTTGAACTGCATGGCCAGGTAACCCTGGCGCCGGGCCTCGCCGATGCTGTGCTCGCCGAGCAGGTGGCCGACGCCGACACCCTGCGCATTCGGACTGACCATGTACGATGCATTGGCGACGTGCGCCCCGCGTCCCACGTGGTTCGGCTGCAGCTTGTACATCCCGAGGATCCGCTCCTCGCCGCGCACGGCGACATAGGTCGACGCCCCGGGTGCGAACCAATAGTCGTAGGTCTCTTCGCGGCTCGTGCCGGCATCCTGGGCATACGTCTCGCCCTCGGCCGCATGTGCCTGGAAAATGGTCCACATAGCATTGAAATCAGTCTCAGTAGCTGGACGAATCTGGATATCTTTCACTGCGTGACCCGCTGGGATGGTAACGAAAGCGCAAGATTCTACCTTGGCTTTCGGGGTGCACGGCTGCCGATCCGGTAACTGGGCGTAGAAAATTTCCGCTGAATAAAGGTAGGAAAGACTTCGTGCCGCCCGTTACTGCCCCGCTTGCTTCAATCGTTCCAATCGGAAATCAACCGACGCCGGGCGGCCCGGCAGATGCAGGGTCGCGCGGGCCGGCGGCGCTTCGCTGACGACCTGGCCGGCGCGCAACACGAGCCGTCTTGCCGCGCGCAGGCGGATCGCCTCGACGGGGTCGCCCGCATCGAGCCGGACGAGGTCCGCGCGGCAGCCCGGCGCGATGCCATAGCCCTGCAACCCGAGGATCCGGGCCGGTGTTTCCGTAATGGCCTGGAAGCACTGGCGCATCGCGGCCTGCCCCGTCATCTGCGCGACGTGCAGACCCATGTGCGCGACTTCCAGCATGTCGCCGGAACCGAGGCCGTACCACGGATCCATCACGCAATCGTGGCCGAACGCCACCGGCACGCCGGCCGCCAGCAATTCCGGCACGCGCGTCATGCCGCGCCGTTTCGGGTACGTGTCGTGGCGGCCTTGCAAAGTGATGTTGATGAGCGGATTCGCGATCGCGGCCACGCCCGATTCCGCCATCAACGGCAGCAGCTTGCTCACGTAGTAATTGTCCATCGAATGCATCGACGTGAGGTGCGAGCCGGCGACACGGCCCTGCAATCCCAGGCGTAAAGTCTCTGCCGCAAGCGTCTCGATATGGCGCGACAACGGATCGTCGCTTTCGTCGCAATGCATGTCGACCATCAGGCCTTGCTCCGCCGCGAATTCGCACAGCAGGCGCACGGATTCGGCGCCATCCGCCATCGTGCGTTCGAAATGCGGGATGCCGCCGACGACGTCCACACCCATGCGGATGGCGCGCTTCAGGTTGTCGAACGCGGTCTTGCTGCGCAGCAGGCCATCCTGCGGGAACGCGACGAGCTGCAGGTCGATATAAGGCGCGACACGGCGCTTGACGTCGAGCAGCGCTTCCACGGCCAGCAGGCGGTCGTCGCACACGTCGACGTGGGTGCGGATCGCCAGCAGGCCCCGCGCCACGGCCCAGTCGCAATACTGCAACGCCCGTTCGACGAGCGCTTCCTGCGCCAGCTGCGGCTTCAGCTCGCCCCACAGCGCGATGCCTTCCAGCAGCGTGCCGGATTCGTTCACGCGCGGCAGGCCATAGCTGAGCGTCGCGTCCATGTGGAAATGGGCGTCGACGAAAGGCGGCGTCACGAGGTCGCCGCCGACGTCGATCTCGCGCGCGCCGCGCTGCGGCAAAGCGGGCTCGACGGCCGCGATGGTGCCGCCGGCGATGGCGATGTCGACGCGGCGGCCATCGGCCAGGGTGGCGTTGCGGAGAACGAGATCCATGCAGGGGCTCCTGATGCGTTGGGACATCATCAGATTACCACGCTGGTTATGTTGTCAATGATATATATCAAACCACAATGCTGCACCGCAAGATTTCCTTATAAAAACAACATAGAATTCGCTTTTCATCCCGCATGAACCCCTTTACACTAGACTTATTGCAGTGCGTCATAAACCGAATGGTTACAACCTGAAAGACAAGGAACCCAGATGACTTCATTCTCCGAACAGTTGTCCGCCGTCCGCAAGTCCCAATGGGAAGCCCAGCTCGACGTGTTCCGGGCATTGAGCAAGAGCGCACTCGACAGCGCCGAACAGCTGATTGCGCTCAACATGAAGACCTCCCGCGCGTCGGTCGAACAAGCCACGGGAACCTTCAAGCAATTGCTCGAAATTACTAACCCGCGCGACCTCCTGGCGATCGGCACGACGGCCCAGGGCCAGTGGCAGCAATTCTTCTCCTACGGCCGCGAGCTGCTGGGCATCGCCGCCGGCACGCACGAGCGCACCTGGAGCACGCAGGCGCCGCTGCAACTGGTGCCCGCTGCGACGGCGAACGTCCCGACGTCGGTGCAACAGTTCATGGAACAGGCGGCCATCGCGACGGCCGACGCGGCGACGGTGAACAGCGAGATCGTCGGCGCCGCCGTCGACACCGGCTGCGCCATGGCCGAAGCGGCGCTGGATGCGGGCGCCCAGGCCATCAGCCGCACCGAGGAAGCGGCCGCGCCGGCACCCGAACCGCTCACGACCACCGTGACCGAAGCAGTGGCCGCGGAACCGGAAGCCCCCGCCCCCGATCCGGTCGAGACGGCGATCGCCGACGAGGTGCCGCCCGCCAAGGCCAAGCCCTTGGCCAAAGCGCTGAACAAGGTCGCACCGAAGCCGGCCGCCGCCGAGCATCCGATCGCATCGACCGTGCCGCTGGAAGCCGGTCCGCACGTGGACCTGCCGATCGTCACGCCGACCGAGAGCACGCCGCCGCTGCGCGTCGTGACCCACGGCGGCAAGACGTCGCGCACGCCGCGCAAGAAATAATCACGCACACCGACCTCGGAAAAAAAACGTTGGGTGGGCACCCCGTGCTCACGCGTGACGTTCGCAATAGGTAGACGTTACGCGTGGGCACAAGGGTGCCCACCCTACCTGCACGAAAACGGCAAAAATAGTAAATTAGCGGGCCTTGGCCCGCTTTTTCTTTTTCGGTCACCAACAACAAGAACAGGATCTTCAATGGGTTTGGCAAAGCTGATCGGCGGCTTCGTGCGCCGGCACTGGCGTTCCTATGCGTCGTCGGCGGTGATGCTGTTCGGCGTGGCGCTGTGCACCGTGCTCGTGCCGCGCAAGGTCGGCGCGATGATCGACGGCCTCGCCGCGCACCGGCTCGGCGGACACGACCTGCTCATCCAGATCGCGCAACTGCTCGGCCTCGGCCTCGCGATCTACGGGCTGCGCGTGGCATGGCGCCTGCGCCTGTATTCCGCGTCGTACCGGCTCGGCGTGGAGTTGCGCACGAAGCTGTACGAACGCCTGTCGGCGCAGGGTCCCGCCTTCTTCCAGCGCCAGCGCACGGGCGACCTGATGGCGCTCGGCACCAACGACATCGACGCCATCGAGCAGGCCGCCGGCGAAGCGATGCTGGCCGGCTTCGACGGCACGCTCACGCTCGTCATGGTGCTGGGCATCATGTTCCTCGGCGTCGACTGGCGCCTGACGACGATCGCCCTGCTCCCGTTCCCCCTGATGGCGCTGGCGTTCTGGCGCATCTCGAGCCACATCCACACGGCGTCCACGGATTCGCTGAAGCGCTTTTCCGCGCTCAACGACCACGTGCAGGAAACGCTGTCCGGCGTGCGCACCCTGCGCGCCCTCGGCCTGGAACAGCGCAGCGCCGACCAGTTCGCGCAACTGGCCGCGCGCGCCGCCGATGCCAGCCTCTCGGCACAGAAATGGGAAGCGGCGTACGAACCGGCCGTCGGCCTCACGCTCACGGCCGCTACCGGCCTCACGCTGGGCCTCGGCGGCTATCTCGTGTGGCAGGGCCAGATCACGATCGGCAGCCTGACGAGCTTCACGATGTACCTGGGCCAGCTGATCTGGCCGATGTTCGCGGCCGGCTGGGTGCTGTCGCTGATCGAGCGCGGCCGCGCGGCCCTCGCACGCCTGCAGCCGCTGCTCGACGCGCCGCTGACCATCGACGACCGCGGCACGCTGGACACGCTCGCGCGCGGCCCGCTCGTGCTGGACCACGTCCGCTTCAACTACGGAGATGAACTGAGCGCCGCGCGCCCCGCGCTGGAGGACGTGACGCTGCGCCTGGAACCGGGCAAGACGCTGGGCCTCGTCGGCGCCACCGGCGCCGGTAAATCGACGCTGCTGCGCGTGCTGCTGCGCCAGGCCACGCCGCAGCACGGACGCGTGACATGGGGCGGCCATGGCCTCGAGGAGTACACGCTCGCCACGCTGCGCGCGCACATCAGCTGGGTGCCGCAGGAATCCTTCCTGTTCTCCGCATCGATCGCGGAAAACATCGCCCTCGGCCACCCGGGCGCGTCGCGCGCGGAGATCGAGCAGGCGGCGAAGATGGCCGCGATCCACGACGACATCCTCCGTTTCCCAGATGGATACGACACGCCTGTCGGCGAAAAGGGCATCACCCTGTCGGGCGGGCAGCGCCAGCGCGTGGCGATCGCGCGCGCGCTGCTGGCCGACAGCGCCCTCCTGCTGCTCGACGACGCCCTGTCCGCCGTCGACACGGGGACGGAAACGAACATCCTCGACCATTTGGACGACGTGCGGCGCGAACGCCCCGAACTGTCGGCCATCATCGCCAGCCACCGCCTGTCGGCCGTCGTGAAGGCGGACCTGATCGTCGTGCTGCGCGAAGGCCGCATCGTGGAACGCGGCACGCACGACGAACTGCTCGCCCTGGACGGCTGGTATGCCAGCCAGTGGCGCTACCAGCAACTGGAGGCCAGCCTCGATGCCATCTGAAGACGTCAAGAAAAGTGCGAACAAGAGCGTAACTGCGGCGCAGGCGCGCCAGGCGACGGGCCTGCTGCGGCGCGCCGCGCATCCGGACCGGGCCCACCTCGGCTGGGCCACCTTGTGGCTGATCCTCGCGGCCGGCCTGGAAGTGGTCGGCCCGCTGCTGGGCAAGAAGCTGATCGACGACCACCTGCTGCCGCACCACCTGGACTGGACGCGCATGGCGTGGCTGCTGGCCGGCGTCGTCGTCACGGGAATGGCCGCATCGTGGCTGCGCTTCCTGCAACTGGTGCGCCTGTCCGGCATGGCGATGCGCGCCGTGCAGCGCCTGCGCGAATGGGTCTACGGCCACGTGCTGCGGCTGCCGATGGCATTCTTCGACCGCGCCATCACGGGCCAGCTGGTGAGCCGCGTCACCAACGATACCGAGGCGGTGAAAACCCTGTACATCCAGGTGCTGTTCGTGATCCTCGATTCGAGCATCGTCCTCGTCGGCACGTCGATCGCGATGGCGTGGCTGGACTGGCGCCTGATGGTGATCGTGCTGGCGCTCGTGCCCGCGGTGCTGGGCATCGTGTGGCTGTACCAGCGGCTGTCCGCGCCGGCGGTCACGCGCGCGCGCGCGCTGCGCAGCGACATCAACGGCCAGATGGCGGAATCCATCGGCGGCATGAGCGTGCTGCAGGCGAACAATGCGCAGCACCGCTTCGGCCAGCGCTTCGCCCACACCAACGACCAGCACTACACGGCGCGCGTGGCCGAGCTGCGCGCCAACGCCTTCCTGCTGCGGCCCGCGCTCGACTTCCTCAACGTGGTCCTGCTGGCCGTCGTCATCTTCAGCTTCGGCCAGCGCAGCATGAATGCCGTCGAAGTGGGCGTGCTGTACGCGTTCATCAGCTACATCGCGCGCGTCGTCGAACCGCTCATCCAGATCACGATGCAGTTCTCGGGCCTGCAGCAGGCCGTCGTCGCGACGGCGCGCGTGGCCGCGCTGCTCGACGAAGCGGGCGCCGCGGAACACCAGGCGGGGCGCGTCACGTCCGAACGCAAGCCCGTGGCGGCCGACGTGCCGGCCGTGCGCGTGCGCGGCCTCTCCTTCGGCTACGTGGAAGGCCAGACCGTGCTGCATGGCCTGTCGCTGGACATCCCGCAGGGCGCCTTCTTCGGCATCGTCGGCCACACGGGCAGCGGCAAGTCGACCTTGCTGTCGCTGCTGCTGCGTTATTACACGTTCGAGCACGGCACCATCACGCTGTTCGGCGAACCGCTGGCGACGATCGGCAACGAGCGCTTCCGCGCGGAAGTCGGCCTCGTGCCGCAGGATCCGTTCCTGCTCGCGGCGTCGGCGCGCGAGAACATCGACATGGGCCGGGGACTATCGCAAGCAGCCATCGAGGCGGCCGCGCGCGCCGCGCATGCGCACGAGTTCATCGCGCGGCTGGAGCAAGGCTACGACACGCCGCTGGGCGAAGGCGGCTCGCGCCTGTCGTCCGGCCAGAAGCAGCTGATCGCGATCGCGCGCGCCCTCGCCGGCCGGCCGCGCATCCTGCTGCTGGACGAGGCCACGTCGCGCATCGACAGCCAGACGGAGCAGATCGTGCAGCAGGCCCTGGACGAGTTGCGCGGCCAGGTCACGATCATCGCCATCGCGCACCGGCTGTCGACGATCCGCGACGCCGACCGCATCGTCGTGCTGAACCACGGCCGCATCAGCGAAGCCGGCAGCCACGACGACCTGATGCGCATCGAAGGCGGCCTGTACCAGCGGCTGTATTTGCTGCAGCAACTGAGCGTTTGAACCGCGTTTTTACCACTTTGACATTGTTATCCCGGCAGAAACTTTGTTGGTTAAACACTATTTTTGTAAACGCGCGGCTTTTTGGCTACGAAACCTGTGTCTTTTTCGCATAATCGTTCTAATACTTGATCTTTCTCATTTGCAAGAGCCTATAATCCGATATGCAGATGTCCTAAATTAAGGGACTACACTTCCTCGGGGAGGCATGTTGGCAGGTCACTACCGTGCAGCGCAGCACCGACGCAGCCGTGCGCTGCTGGCTCTGCTATTGCTCGTTTCCGGAGGCGCCCTGGCGGCCGACATTCCGGAAGCGCCCGTGCATGCCCGCTATGCCGAACTCGGGGAAATCATCCGCGTCACGCCCCAGCGTGCCGTACCGCTGCTGGCCGGCCTGGAACCCCAGGCGCGCGCCACGCCCGCCGAACACGCCCGCCTGCTGACCCTGTCCTGCGACCTGAGCCACCGCCTCGGCAAGCACGAGGAAGCCGTCCAGCTGTGCGAACAGGCGCTGCAGCTTGGCCGCGAGGCGCACGACGACAGCCTCGTCGCGCGCGCCCTGCTGTCCAAGGCCTACGCCCTGTTCGGGCTGAACGAGATGAGCCAGTCGCACCAGCTGGTGTGGGAAGCGGAGCGCCTCGCCGCGAACAGCCCCGACGTGGACCTGCGCATCCTCGTGCTGATCTCGTCGGGCGAATCGTTCGCCGAAGAAGGCAACTTCCCCGTCGCGCTGACCAGGATGCAGGGCGCCGTGACGCTCGCGCGCCAGACGGGCGACCGCCTGCAGATCGCCATCGCGCTCAAGTCGCTGGCCTACCTGTACAACCAGATGCGCGAATTCGACAAGGGGTTCGAGGCGATCGGCGAAGCGGAACAGCTGGCGGAAGCCATCGATTCGCCGGGCCGCCTGGCCATCTTCAAGACGACGGAATACATCCTTGCCGCCAACAGCGGCGACATGGAGCGCGGCACGAAGGCCCTGCTGTCGGCGCTCGCGCTGGAACGCCGCATCGGCGCCGACGCGATGATCGCCAACACGCTCGTCAACCTGGCCGACTCGTACCTGAAGCAGCAGGACTGGCGGCGCGCGCTCACGTACGCCCAGCAGGCGCTGGAACAGGCGCAGAAGCTGCACGACGACGCCCTCGCCGCCACGGCCCGCGTCAACGTGGGCCAGGCCTACCTCGGCATGGGCCGCCTGGCCGAGGGCAAGAAGCACATCGAGCAGGGCATGGACTGGTACCAGCGCTCCGGCAACAAGCCGGACCAGCAGGGCGTCCTCGTCGAATACGGCGACGCGCTGGAACGCGCCGGCGACCTGCCCGGCGCGCTGGCCGCGTATCATCGCGAGCGCGCGCTGTCGAACGAATTGTTCGAGACGCGCCGCCAGAAGGCAATGATGGAGCTGCAGGAAAAATACGAGGCCGACAAGCGCCAGCGCCAGATCGAGATGCTGCGCCAGGAAAACCAGGTCAAATCGACCGAAATCGACAACCGCCGCCTGCAGCAGCGCATCTGGTGGCTGCTGGCGCTCGTGTTCGCGCTCGCGTCGGTCATCGTCGGCATCCTGTACCGCAAGGTGCGGCACGCCAACGCCCAGCTCGAAGTCAAGAACCAGGAACTCAAGCAGCAGAGCGCGCGCGACCCGCTGACGGCCCTGTACAACCGCCGCCACTTCCAGGAATTCATGCGCTCGCACCAGGAGATCGAGCGCAGGGGGGCCGGCACCAGCGGCGAGGACATGGTCAGCGCCATGTTCCTGCTCGACGTCGACCACTTCAAGCACATCAACGACACCTACGGCCACGGCGCCGGCGACGCCGTGCTGCGCGAGATCGCGGAGGCGCTGCGCGAGATCCTGCGCGAGACCGACATGATCGTGCGCTGGGGCGGCGAGGAATTCCTCGCCTTCCTGCCGGCCGTGCCGAGGAACAGCCTCGACGAGGTGGCGCGCCGCCTGCTGGCCGGCATCCCCGCACGCGCGATCGACTACCAGGGCACGCGGCTGTCCGTGAACGTGTCGATCGGCTTCGCGCCGTTCCCGCTCGTGCCGGGCACGCCCATCTCGTGGGAACGCGCGATCAACATCGTCGACATGGCGCTGTACCTGGCCAAGGGCCACGGCCGCAATCGCGCGTACGGCGTGCGCGGCGTGTCCGGCCTCGATCCGGCGGCGCTGGACGAGGTCGAGCACGACATCGAGAAGGCGTGGCGCGCGGGGCTCGTGGAGCTGTCGATCGTGACGGGGCACGTGCCGGAGTTAAGGATGGCGTCCTGACTGGCGTCGACGCAACGTACTTGGATCCCCGCCTGCGCGGGGATGACGGCTCCGGTCACTTCGCCGCCTGCTGCATCTTCTCCCCAGCCTGTTCCACCTTCTCGCCGACCCGCTCCGTCGCTTCCTTCGCACCCTCGCGCGCCTCGCGCACGGCCTCGTCGGCCTTCCGGACCTGGGCCTGGACCTTGTCCTCCACCTTCTCGTTGATCCGGTCGATCTTGTCGTTCACGTGATCGAGCTTTTCCTGCACGCGCGCGCCGGCCTCGTCGACCTTCGCCTGCGCGCGGGCGCCCGCGTCGTCGATGGCCTTGCCGGCCTGCTGGGCGGGGCCGACGCCGTCCGTGCCGCGGTTGCACGCCGCCAGGAGACAGCCCGCCAGCAGCGCGCCGATGATGGATATCCGATTCATCTTGAACCCTCCTTTGTTGCCGAATATACACCTGCGCCACGGGCTGCGGCGGACGCTTCGAACGGCTACGACATTCGCCAGTCCTCGCGCATCAGGTCCACGTAGCGCCGTGCCCCGAGGCCCAGCGCCCGCTCGCGCGACCACACGACGTCGACCCACAGGCGCAGCGCGTTGCTGATGTTGTCGAATCCGATCTCCACGAGGCTCCCCGCCGCCACGAGCGGCTGCACGAGCGCGCGCGGCAGGTAGGCCCAGCCGAGGCCCGCCTGCACGAGGTTCAGGGTGGCGAGGTGGCTGTCGACGCGCCACACGTCGCGCGCATGCACGAAGCGTGGATCGCGACCGGCGCCGTCGCGGCCGGCCACGACGATCTGGCGCGCATCGATCAGGTCTTCCAGCCGCGGCGCGCCGCCCGCCAGCAGCGGATGGCCGGGCGCCACGACGGCGACCAGCAGTTCGCTGCCGACTTCCTGGAACGCCTCGCGGTCGTCCAGCCGTTCGCGCTCGAACACGAGGGCCAGGTGCACGCTCCCGTCGTGCAGCAGGCGCAGCGCGTCGGCCTGCGGCGCCGACAGCACCTCCACTTCCAGCGAGGGGAATTCGCGCGCCAGCACGGCCAGCGGCGCGCTCCAGCGGCCCGCGATCAGTTCCGGCACGACGGCCAGCGTCAAGCGCCGTTCCAGCCCGCCGTGCAGCGCGAGCGCGTCCGCCTGCAGCCGCCGCAGTTCGCTGGCGACGTGGCGCGCACGCGGCTCCAGCGCCCGCGCGGCGTCCGTGGGCCGCGGGTCGCGTCCGGACCGGTCGAACAGCGTCAGGTCCAGCTCCGCCTCCAGCTGGGCGATGGCCATGCTGACGGCCGACGGCACCCGTCCCAGCGCACGGGCCGCCGCGGAAAACGAACCGTGGTCGAGCACGGCCAGGAAGATGCGCACGCTGTCGCTGGTGAACGCCATGACCTGTCAATAAAGTTGATAGATTCTGACTTTATACATCAAGTGCATCGACATATCCTCGGTCCATCGAGTTTTGAGGAAGCAGGACCATGCAAGGCATCCAACGCAAGATCGTCTACGTCGCACTGTACGAAGCCATCGCCATCGCGTGCACGACCGCCGGACTGGCCGGCCTCGCGGACCATGACGCGGGCGCCGCCGGCATCGCCGCCGTCCTCGCGTCGGCGACGGCGGTCGCCTGGAACCTCGTCTACAACACGCTGTTCGAGGCCTGGGAAGCGCGGCAGGCCAGGCGCGGCAGGAGCCTGCTGCGGCGCGTGGTCCACGCCATCGGCTTCGAGGGCGGCCTCGTGCTGGCCATCGTGCCGATGTTCGCGTGGACCTTAGGGACGTCGCTCGTCGACGCCTTCCTGCTCGACATCGGCCTCGTCGTGTTCTTCGTCGTCTACAGCTTCGCGTTCAACTGGGCGTTCGACCTCGTGTTCGGGTTGCCGAAGGCGGCGGCCTGAATCCGGTTCGCCCCGGCGGTCTCCCGGTTCGCCACATTCCGCTCGCTCCCGTGTCCGCGCCGGCGTAGCCTGACCGGCATTCGATCCAGTCAGGAGACACCGTGAAACGACGATTCCTTCTCAAGGCCGCGGCGGCGCTGCCCTTCGCATTCGCGGGCATGACGACCGCCGCACCGCTGCGCCGGCGCGTGCGGCCGGGCGATCCGCTCTGGCCGTCCGCCGCCGCGTGGGACGGCCTGAAACGCGATGTGGGCGGGCGCCTCGTCAAGCTCGACGCGCCCTTCGCCGGCTGCGCCGCCGGTGCGGACGCTCCGGCCTGCACGGCCGCGTTGGCGCGCCTGAAAAACGGTTTCGACATGGGCGACCAGCCGAACTTCACGCACACGAGCGGCTGGCTGGACGCGTGGTCGTCGCAGCCCAGCGCCTATGCCGTCGCGGCGCGCACGACGGCGGACGTCGTCGCCGCCGTCAACTTCGCGCGCACCCACGACCTGCGCCTCGTCGTCAAGGGCGGCGGCCACAGTTACCAGGGCACCTCAAGCGCGCCCGATGCGCTGCTGGTCTGGACCCGGCACATGAACGACGTGCGGCTCGAACCCGCCTTCGTCGCGCACAACTGCGGCGCCGCGCCGCAACCGGCCGTCACGGTGGGCGCGGGCGCGATGTGGATCGACGCCTACGATGCCGTCACCACGCGCGCCGGCCGCTACGTGCAGGGCGGCGGCTGCACGAGCGTCGGCGTGGCGGGGCTCGTGCAGAGCGGCGGCTTCGGCAGCTTTTCCAAGCGCTACGGCACGGCGGCGGCCGGCCTGCTGGAGGCGGAAGTCGTGACGGCCGACGGCCAGGTCCGCATCGCCAACGCCTGCACGAACGCGGACCTGTTCTGGGCATTGAAAGGCGGCGGTGGCGGCAGCGTGGGCATCGTCACCCGCCTCACCTTGCGCACGCGCGAGCTGCCGGCCATGTTCGGCGCCGTCTTCTGCAAAGTGCGTGCGGCCGACGATGCCGCATTCCGCACGCTGGTCGGCAAGCTGGTCGCGTTCTATGCCCAGGACCTGTTCAATCCGCACTGGGGCGAGCAGATCGGCATCCACGGCGACAACACCGTCGACGTCTCGATGGTGTTCCAGGACCTCGACGAAGCTGCCGCCTCCCGCACGTGGGCGCCGCTGCTCGACTGGCTGCGCGGCCAGCCCGGCTATACGTTCGAGAAGCCGTTCCAGGTGCTGGCCCTGCCCGCCCGGCACATGTGGGACGCCGCGTTCTTCCGCGAGCACGCGCCCGGCTTCATGGTCGCCGATTCGCGTCCGGGCGCGCCCGCGCACCACGTGATCTGGAAGGGCGACACCGAGCAGGAAGGCTGGTTCATCCACGGCTACCGATCGGCGTGGCTGCCGGCCGGGCTGCTCGATGCGAAGCGCCAGGCCGCCCTCGCCGATGCGCTGTTCCAGGCGAGCCGGCACTGGAGCGTCGGCCTGCACTTCAACAAGGGACTGGCCGGCGCCCCGCAGGACGATATCGCCGCCGCGCGCGACACCGCGACCAACCCCGCCGTGCTCGACGCCTTCGCGCTGGCGATCATCGCGGGCGGCGACGGGCCACGTTTCCCCGGCATGCCCGGCGGCGCCGTCGACGCGGTCCGCGGGCGCGCCCGCGCGCAGGCGATCGGCCGGGCGATGGACGCGCTGCTGGCGGTGGCGCCCGGGGCCGGCGCGTACGTCTCCGAAAGCGATTACTTCCAGGCCGACTGGCAGGATGCCTTCTGGGGCGCCAACTATCCGCGGCTCGCGCAGGTCAAGCGCAAGTACGATCCGGACGGCCTGTTCTTCGTGCGCCACGGCGTGGGCAGCGAAGGTTGGAGCGACGACGGCTTCACGCGTCTGGCGGGATAGCCAGCGGATGCTCGGCGCGCGCCGCGTCGATGCGCACCTTGAGCGCGCGCGTGTTGTCGTCCTCGCCCCAGCGCTTCGTGAACGCCTGCAGCCGCGTGCGCGCCCGCTCGACGCTGCCGGACGCCAGCGCGGATTCGATCGGTCCGCGCGCCTCCGCCCACGCGCTCGCGCGCTGGCGCTTGCGCGTGCACGCGCTGGACGCCTCGTTCAGTCCCCGCTGCAGGCGTTCCAGCTGCTGCGGCGTGGCGCGGCTGCTGCGCAGCGCAATCAGTTCGTCCTGCGCCTGCCTGCCCTGGCAGGCCTGGGCCAGCGCGATGGCGCCGTCGATGCGCTTGTCGATCTTTTTCGCCGACGGCTTGGCCCACAGCCACACGCCCCACAGCACGGCCAGCGCGACGATCCACCAGCGCAGGCGGATCGGCTGGCGGCCCGCCGGCTTAGGTGGTGGCGGCGGCGTCGGGTGCGGCGACCACGGGATGCCGCGGCCGCGCTCCGGCGGCGGCGCGGTGTTGGCCTCGACCGGGCGGCCGCGGCGGCCGAAGGCGGTCGCGGACGGCGTCGGCTTCGGCGGCGGAGGCGGTGGCGCTTCCTGCACGGTATCCGGCGCGTCCGACCAGCCCGACAATGCGGCCGCCGCCTCCGCTCCGGCTGCCGCGGCGGCGGCGACGGCGGCATCGCGGTGTAGCCGTCCATCGTCTGCGGCTTGCGGTGGCGCGCCCGCCTGCTGGGCCGTCCCGCAATACGGACAGTAATTCACGCGGCGCGGCATGCCGCGCGCGCAGGCGGCGTTGATGCAGCGGTAGATCGCTTCGTCCTGCACGGTGCGTCCTTATTCCGGGTCCGGGATGCCGTCGTCGTCCGGATCGGGAATGGCGGCGCCGGCGGCCGCCAACAGTTACGGGACGTCGCCGACCGTCTTCAAATTGTCCGCGCGCGGGTTCCACAGCAAGTTCAACAAGCGCGTGGCCGGGTCGATCTCGCCGCGCGTGAGCTGCTGCACGACTTCGTCCAGCGCGAACGGCCCGCGCTGCGTGCCGCCGACGAACAGCTTGTAGCGCGCGGGGATCGGTGTCGCGCCGACGACGTAGGCGGACGGTCCGAGGTTCGGTGCCGGCACCGCATCCGGTGCGCCCGGCGTCGGCGCAACGACGGTGGGCGCGGCCGGCGTGAACTGCGCCGACGGCATGACCGAAGCCGCGGCCCGGCGTTCCAGCGCCTGCGCGGCGCGCGCGTCGGCGGACAGGAACTCGGGCCGGATCACGCGCTTGTCCGTGGGCCGCTCGACTTCCCATGCGTACGCGTCGGACGCGGAATCGGGCACCGCCTCCGACCACGCGTCCAGCTGCGCGAGCGCCGCCTCCACCTGCGCCGGCGACAGCTGCGGATCGATGCCGACGGCCCGCCGCATCCACTGGTCATATAAACGCCGCGCCGTGATGTAGGGGAGCGACGGCGACGGCAGCTGGGCACCCGTTTCGTCCACTTCCAGCTTCGGTTCGTACACGCGCAGTTGATAATGGCGCATCAGCGCGGCCAGCAGCGCCAGCTGGTGCGGGCCCATCGCGGCCAGCCGCTGGCGCGTCGCCGCGATCACCTGTTCGCGGTAGTACGGCGGCAGGCCGTTGGAGCGAATCGCGTATTCGTTGCCGATCTGGAGCCACTCGCCCGATCCCTGCTCGACCTCGAACAGGTATTGCCCGCGCGGCTGGAACGCGGCCTCGCGGTCGCCCGCGTCCTGCTTGCGGCGCAGGACGCCCAGCGCGACGGCGGCCAGGAAGAATTCGTAGTCGTCGGCCAGGCGATTCAGCTCGTCCATCGACGGCGAGATCGGATGGCGGAAGCGCGTCGAATCGAAGTGCAGGTGCGTGGGGATCTTCGGGTTCTCGATCTGGTAGCTGGCGCGCCACGTCGGCAGGCCGCGCAGCACCGTCATCGGGTAGCCGGACAATTCGATGTAGCAGACGGCCCGCCCCGGCACGCCCGTATTCACGACGGACACGAGGTCGCCGTGGAAGAAACCGGTGGGCACGGCGGCGCGGATCTCCGGCTCCAGCCTGCGCCACGCGGCCGGGTCGCCCACGCCGATGAAGCACTTGAACTGGTCCGCGCTGGGCGTGAACTCGGCCGAGAAGCGCGCGTTAATCCACGGCATGGCGCTCTTGATCCACTCGGAAAAAATGCGGTGGCGTTCCTGCGGCGACATCGCGCCCAGGCGTTCCACGAGCGGATCGGGCAGCTCGGCCACGGCCTGCTCGCCCGACAGCTGCAGCTGCGCGCGCCGGAACAGTTTCAAGAGCAGATCGGAACGCAGCCGCTCGTCGCCCAGCTGCGGGAACAGGCGCGCGGAGCCGCCGAATTCCAGCAGCACCTCTTCGCTCCACGCGCTCACGTCGCCCGTCAGCCGCACGGGTTCGGGCAGCACGTCGCTCGCCAGCTTGATGTACGTGGCGTGCTCCTGGCGCGCGTCGGCGCGGAGCTGGCCGATGCGCTGGTCGACGGCGGCCAGCATCGCGCCCACGTTGCGCCGCCCTTCCTGGAACTCGCCGGCCACGCCGCTCCAGCGCACCTGGCCGTGTTCGTCCGGCGCCTGCGGCTCGCCGAGCCAGCCGGACAGGCTTTGCATCACCTCGATGGACTGTCCCGCCGCGACGGCAAGCAGGTGGAAGCGCAGGTAGTCGGCGATGTCGCGCTTCAGGTGGTTCATGATCTCGCGCGCCTGCGCGTCCTTGCCGAACAGCCGGCCCGCGGCCTGCGTCAGATGGTTCAGCGATTCCTCGACCTGGCGCGTGCGCAGCGCGTCGCGCACGTCGCGGTAACGCTTGCCGTTGCGCTGGACGCTGGCAAGGTCGCGCTGCGCCAGCCGCGCCTTGACCTGCTCCAGCAGCGACAGCACGAATTCCAGGCCGCCCTGCTTGCGGTCGTCCAGCAGCATGTACAGCCGGCCGCGCACGTTCAGGCGCAGTTGCGCGAGCAGTTCGCCCGTATGCCTCTTTATGCGGTCCTCGCTCGTCTCGGCCGTGGCGCCGGCTTCGCGGATGGCGTCGCGCTCCAGGTTAGGCAGCAGCTCGACGACCTTCTCGCGCCACAACTTGAGGTCGTACGAGGCCATGATCCGGTCCATCTCCAGCTGCACCTTGCTCTCGACACGTTCCAGCAGCGAGCGCTGGTCCTTGTCCAGCAGGAGCATGTCCGTCAGCGCATATTCCGGGAACGGCGTGACGTCGACGGTGCCCTTCTTGAAATCGGGGAATTCCGTGAACGGGTGCTCGGCCATGCCCATCTGCTCGCGCATGAACGCGTCCCGCTCCTGGTCGGTCGCGCGCCGGGCTGCCGTGCCGTCGACAGCGACGAGGCCGAAGAACGCCTTCACCATCAGCGCCGCCAGTTCGTAGGCGCGGATGTCTTCGCGCAAGCTTTGCTGCGTGTCGAGCACGGCCTGGCCGAACGCGGAATACACCTTCGAGTACGACAGGCGCATGTCGCCGAAGCGCTGTTCCGGCACGCGCGGGTTGTACGGCCCGAGCTTGTGCTGCTGCTGGTTGACGGCGACGGAGCGCTTGCGGTTGGCGAAATCGGCCGACGCGAAATCCTCGAACAGCGTGTCGGCGACCATCTGGTACACGTCCTTGACGTCCTGCGTGGCCTTGTTCGCGAGGTTCGCGGTGTCGACGAAATAGACGTCGTCGAACGGCGTGCCGCGGCCGACGATGCTGTCCGGCTCCATCC
>CBIHRX010000008.1:0-52682 GCA_966212555.1 uncultured Massilia sp. | reverse complement strand
TGGCATGCCGGCAATCACGAGGCGTCCAGCCCCTTCCGCGAGACGAACTATCAACCCGAGCTGATGGCCGTCACTCCACTGCATTTCAGTGTACTGGGGATGAATGCGCGCTTTCTTAATCTCGGTCTGGTGCACCAGTCGAACGGGCAGACCTCGACATTGTCGCGCAGCTGGAATCGCGTCTATGCGCAGGTCGGCCTCGAGCGGGCAGGGTGGACCGTGCTCGGCCGGGTCTGGAAACGCGTCAACGAGGCGGCGGCGGACGACGACAACCGCGACATCGTCGATTACATGGGGCGGGGCGATGTCGTCGTCACCTACCGCAACAACGGCAACGATTACTCGGCCTTATTGCGCCGCAATTTCTCTACGGAGCGGGGTGCGATCCAGCTCAGCTGGGCGTTTCCGCTGGCCGGGCACATCAAGGGGTATGCCCAGGTGTTTTCCGGCTATGGGCAGAGCCTGATCGACTACAACTACTACCAGAACACGGTGGGGCTGGGGCTGCTCGGGACATTCTGAACGGGGCGCTGGACTACAATGGCGGCCCCGATCCCGCTTGACCCGACCATGAAACTCGCCACCCTGAACGACGGTACCCGCGACGGCCAGCTCGCCGTCGTCGCGCGCGACCTGAAGACCGCCCATATCGCGGACGGCATCGCGCCGACCCTGCAGGCCGCCCTCGACGACTGGGCCTTCATCGCCCCGCAACTGGCTGTGCTGTACGCGGACCTGAACGCGGGCACTGCCCGCCGCACGTTCGATTTCGATCCCGGCCGCTGCATGGCGCCGTTGCCGCGGGCCTTTCAGCTGGTCGGCGCGGCCGGGGGAGGTCCGGCCGATGACCAGCCCCGGATGGCGTGGTCAGGCAGCGACGACCTGCTCGGCGCGGCGGACGACATCGTGCTGGCTCACCAGGAGTGGGGCATCGACTTCGGCGCGGGCGTGGCCGTGGTGACGGACGACGTCACGATGGGTGCCACGCCGGACGAGGCCGGCCAGCAGATCCGCCTGGTGATGCTGGCCAACGACGTGGTGTTGCGCAACCTGGTCCCGGCCGAGGAGGCAAGGGGATGCGGTTTGCTGCAGTCGCGCCCGGCGACGAGCTTTTCTCCGGTCGCCGTGACACCGGACGAGCTGGGCGACGCGTGGCGCGATGCCAAGGTCCACCTGCCGCTGCGCACGAGTTGGAACGGACGTCTTGTCGGCCAGCCGGATGCCGGCACGGGCATGACCTTCAATTTCGCCCAGCTGATCGCGCATCTGGCCAGGACGCGCAAGGTGCGGGCCGGCACGATCGTCGGCTCGGGGGCGCTGTCGAGCGGGGACGACGCGGTCATGGCGTTCATGCGCTTCGACGACATGGTCCGGATAGAAATGCTCGACGAAAACGGGAAGTCGATATTCGGCGCGATCGACCAGAAAGCGACCCGCCCCGGCTAGCGCACTGTCATTACATATATCCTACAAAATGACAACAGATTGAAATTCGGGTCTTTGAATAAGATACGACCTTTTGCTAATTTCGTTTTCCGAAACGCACCGGATATTGACGATGATTCCATGCGCTATTCAATATTTAAAACCTCACTAAAATCCACGTAGTTGTTACATGGAGTAAAAGTGGAATGTAGAAAAGTAATGACGTCTTGCAAGTCTGGATAGTTTCTTTCTAATCCGCAACGGCGCTGTGGCAAATATGCTGAATTCATAGGTACAGACGAGCGGAACTAACGCTCAGCGATATAACAAAGACTTTCATCCGCACATTACCCTGAGGTAAAATGACGGACTGTCTGCGATGCATCTCGTCCATCCCCTCCGATAACCAATGTTCAAGTTCAACAAAAGTTTTGCGGCCGCTAGCCTGGCCGTTGCTTCCATTGCTGTTTCCGCGCAGGAGACCAACAAGAATGACATGTTTGGTCAGGAGCCTGCCGCAGTGAATGAATCCGTGGCGGCACCGGCGCCGGTCGCGCCTGCCAGCCGTAAGACGATCATTACCAATGCGCCGAATCAGGCCGGCATGACGGCGGCGCAAGCCGCCCAGGCCGCCCAGGCCGCAGGCGAGACGGGCAACGATGCGAACGCACCGCGTTCATTCGACAGGCGCACGGCGCGCAAGCCCGTTGTATTGAGTGAATTCCAAAAATTCATTTCCGAGAATACCGGCAAGGTATTGCCGATTTTCGGTACGGAATTCTTTGCGAATGCACCCGCCACGTTCGCTCCCATCGTCAATTCACCGGTGCCGAGCGATTATCCGCTGGGTCCAGGCGACGAACTGATGATTCGCGGCTGGGGCACGATCGATATCGATTATCGCGCGACGATCGACCGTAACGGCATGATCACGATTCCGACCGTCGGCTCGGTGACCCTGGCCGGCGTGAAGGCGGGCGAGGCCGAAACGGTCATCCGCGGCGCCATCGCCAGGCTGTACAAGGGCGTGACGGTCAGCGTCACCTTCGGCCAGCTGCGCGCCATTACCGTTTACGTCGTCGGCCAAGCCAACCGTCCGGGCACCTATACCGTGTCGAGCCTGTCGACGCTGGTGACCGCGCTGTTCGCCAGCGGCGGTCCGAATGCCACCGGCAGCATGCGTCACGTGCAGGTCAAGCGCGGCGGCAAGGTCGTGTCCGAACTGGACCTGTATGCCTTCATCGCAAAGGGCGACAAGTCGGCGGACGTCAAGCTGCTGGACGGCGACACGATCTACATCCCGCCCGCGGGCGGTTTCGTCGCCCTGACCGGCAAGGTCAACACCCCGGCCATCTACGAGCTGAAGAGCGGCAGCGACACGGTCGCGTCGCTGCTCGACCTGTCCGGCGGCCTGCCGGTCGTGGCCGATCCGCGCCGTGCGTTCCTGGAGCGCATCGATCCGAGCCGCAGCCACCCGCGCAGCGTGGAAGAGTTCGCGCTCACCGCGGATGGCCTGCGCCATCCGCTGAAGAACGGCGACATGCTCACCGTGACGTCGATCACGCCGGACTTCGCCAATGCCGTCGTGTTGCGCGGCAATGTCGACCAGCCGGTGCGCGCGCCGTTCAAGCAGGGCATGCGCATCAGCGACCTGATCCCGAGCCGCGAATACCTGATCACGCGCGAATCGACCCGGCGCCAGAACAACGTCGTCGTCGGCAAGGACCGCGACGCGGCGCGCAACGGGGACAACGGCCTCACGGGCACGAGCGATCGCGAGAAGGATACGACCGAGGACGCGGACAAGATCGCGGCCCACATCGGCAGCCTGCTCTCGCCGGTCAACTGGGATTACGCCGTCGTCGAACGCGTCAACCGCAGCGACCTGAGCGTCAAGCTCATCCCGTTCAACCTGGGCGCCGTGTTCACCAATCCGAACGGCCCGGACAACGTCGAGCTGCAGCCGGGCGATACCGTGACGATCTTCTCGCAGGAAGACGTGGCCGTGCCGATGGACAGGCGCCAGGTGTTCGTCCGCGTCGAAGGCGAGGTCAATGTGCCGGGCGTGTACCAGATGACGGCCGGCGATACGCTCCAGACCCTGATCGCCAAGGCGGGCGGACCGACCGGCAACGCCTACCTGTTCGGTACCGGGTTCTTCCGTGAAGAAGTCCGCAAGGAGCAGGAATCGAATCTGCAGCGCGCCGCCGACCGCCTGGAAACCCAGCTGCGCAACGAGCAGGCGCGCCAGGTGGCCAACCTGCGCGGCCTGTCGTCGACCGAAGCGGCCGCGATGAGCGCCCAGTTCGAATCCGAGCGCCGCACGGCGGAGGAGCGCATCACGCGCTTCCGCAAGCTCAAGCCGACCGGCCGCATCGCGTTCGCCCTCGATCCGAAAGAGCGCTCGTTCGCCCGCCTGCCGCAGGTGACGCTGCAGAACGGCGACCGCCTGGTGGTGCCGTCGAAGCCGGCATTCGTGCACGTGTTCGGCGCCGTGAACGTCGAGGCGTCGCCGCTGTGGAAACCGAACAGCCGCGTCAACGACTACCTGAAGATGGCCGGCACCACGGCCGATGCGGACATCGACAACGTGTTCGTGCTGCGTGTGGACGGCACCGTCGTATCGACGGATTCGCAGGGCTGGTTCTTCGGCAAGATCGGCGGCGTCGAAGTCATGCCGGGGGATACGATTGTCGTGCCGGAGAAGCTGGACAAGCAGACCGCGTGGACGAAATTCACGCAGGGCGCGCGCGAGTGGACCCAGATCCTCGCGAATTTCGGCCTGGGCGCTGCCGCGATCAAGACCCTCAAGGATTAACAGCAACGACATGAAAGACATGGACATCAACACGCCGGCACCGATGGCTGGTCAAGAGAAGGAATTCGACGTGGTCGAATTCCTGATCATGCTGGCCAAGCACAAGAAGCTGGTATTCGGGTTGCCCGTGCTCGCCGCAGTGCTCGCGGCCGCGCTGAGTTTCGCATTGCCGAACGTCTATCGTGCGGGCATCAAGCTGTTGCCGCCGCAACAGGGGCAATCCGGCGCCGCGGCGCTGCTCGCCCAGCTGGGCGGTGTCGCCAGCGTGGTGGCGGGCGGCGCCGCGGGTCCCAAGAACCCGAACGACGTGTACATCGCGATGCTGCGCAGCCGTACGGTCGCCGATCGCCTCATCAAGCGCTTCGACCTCGCCAAGGTGTACGGCGCGAAATCGCCGGACGAGGCACGCAAGGCGCTGGAGGCGAACACGACGGTCCTCACGGCCAAGGACGGCCTGATCACGCTCGATGTCGAGGGTGAGGACAAGAAGCTCGTGGCGCCGCTTGCCAATGCGTACGTCGAGGAATTGACCGAGCTGAACAAGACCCTCGCGGTCACCGAGGCGGCCCAGCGCCGCAAGTTCTACGAGCAACAGCTCGAGCAGGCGAAGGCCCGCCTGGCCAATGCCGAGGCGTCGCTCAAGCGTTCGCTCGATACGAACGGCGTGGTCAGCGTCGACGCCGAGAGCCGCGCCATCGTCGAGACGGTCGGCCGCCTGCGCGCGCAGGTGGCAGCCAAGGAAATCCAGCTGCGTTCCATGCAGGCGTTCGTAACGACCAACAACCAGGAGTACAAGCGGGCGCAGGAAGAACTGGACAGCCTGCGTGCCCAGCTCGCCAAGCTCGAGAACGGCAGCCGGACCGAAGGCCCGGCCCAGCCGCAGGGCGGCGGCCAGCAGGGTCTCGAGAACATCAAGACGCTGCGTGAAGTGAAGTATTACCAGATGCTGTACGAACTGCTCGCCAAGCAGTACGAGGCGGCCCGCCTCGACGAGGCGAAGGATGCGTCGGTCATCCAGGTGCTGGACAACGCCATCGAACCGGAGCGCAAGTTCAAGCCGAAGCGTGCCGTGATCGTCATCGCCGGGTTCCTCGGCGGCCTGTTCGTCGCCATTCTCTGGGCCTTCCTGGTCGAAACCCAGAAGGCGGCCCTGCGCTCCCCGGAGCGGGCCGCGCAGCTGGCGCGCCTCAAGGCCCATCTGCGCCTGCGCTGAACAGCGCGACAGGCGTTGTCCACGAGTACAACGCCTGTCGAGCAACCACAAGCAAACCCCATGAATCTCTTCTTCATTACCAATTCGGTCCAGCTGGCGCAGTTCGCCGTCGAACAGGGGGCCGACCGGATCTTCGTCGACCTGGAAACGCTGGGCAAGAACGAACGCCAGGGCCACCTCGACACGCTGATCAGCAGCCATTCGGTCGCGGACGTCGCCGCCGTGCGTACGGTCGTCCCGCAGGGCCGGCTGATGGTCCGGATCAATCCGATCAACGGGAATACGGTCGACGAGGTCGAACAAGTCATCGAAGCGGGCGCCGACATCATCATGCTGCCGATGTTCCGCACGCCCAGGGAGGTCGAGCTGTTCGTGTCGGCCGTCAATGGCCGGGCCCGGACGATGTTGCTGGTCGAGACCATCGGCGCGATGGATTCGCTGCACGAGTGCGTCGCGGTGCGCGGCCTGGACGAAGTCCACATCGGCCTGAACGACCTGCACCTGGAGCTGCGCAAGCGCTTCATGTTCGAACTGCTGGCCGACGGCACGGTGGACCGCATGGCGAGGGTGCTGAACGACGCGCTGGTCCCGTTCGGGATCGGCGGCGTGGCGCGCGTCGGCGAAGGCTTGCTGCCGGCCGAGCTGATCCTGGCCGAGCATGCGCGCCTGGGCTCGACGGCCGCGATCCTGTCGCGCACCTTCCACCGCCGTGCGGAGACCGTCGCGGATATCCGCGCCCAGATGGATTTCGGCGCCGAGATCGCGAAGCTGCGCCAGGCCTACGAACACCACCTGAACGCGACGCAGGACGACCTGCTGCGCGCGCACCGCGACGTCGCGGCGATCGTCGCGTCGATCGCGTCCTCGATCGCAGCCAGGGCGACCGTGCCGAACTGATATGTCCAGGTCACTCTTCAGCGCGACCTTCGTGCTCAGCCTCGCGCTGCTGGCGGGCCGGCTGACGGGCCTGCTGCGCGAACTGGGCCTCGCCACGGTGTTCGGGGTGTCGCCCGAGGCCGACCTGGCGGTGTTGCTGCTCACGCTGCCGGATCTGCTGGTCAACCTCCTGATCTCCGGCGGCATCAGCGCCGCCCTGGTGCCGCGCTTCAGCGCCTTGCAGGGCGACGACGCGCTGGTGCTGTTCCGGCAATTCTCCGCCGCGGTACTGGTGCTGTTCGGCCTGGCCGGCGGCGCGCTGGTACTGTATCCGCACGTATTCTTTCACCTGCTGGCGCCGGGCGTGGATGCCGCGGCCGTCGGTACGGACAGCCTCGTGGCCGTCGCCGTGGCGTTGCCGCTCAGCGGCGTCGCGGGCGTTACGGGGGCTTACCTGAATTCGCGCCAGCGCTTCATGCTGGTCGGCTGCGGCACGCTGTTCTTCAACGTCGGCGTACTGGCCGCGCTGCTGTTCGCCCGCCACCATGCCCAGCCGTTGTCCTGGCTCGCGTTCGGCATCGCCGCCGGCGCCGCGCTGCGCTGGATCGCCCAGACGGCGATGGTCCCCGCGCGCGCGTGGCATGTGCCGGCACCCCGGCGCCTGGTCGACCGCGCGTTGCTGCGCGCATTCATGTTCGCGACGCTGGCCGCGGCCATGGCGTTGCTCGCACCCGTTGTAATCCGCGCGATGGCCTCCACATTGGGCGAGGGCTCCGTCGCCAGCTTCAACTATGCGCAGAAACTCGTCGAGCTGCCTGTGACGATCCTGCTCGCCTCGCTCGGCACGGTCGCGTTGTCGCGCATGAGCGCGCTGTAGTCGGAACGAAAGGCGGACCAGGCCCTGGCGCTGGCGGTCCAGAACACGCGTCACGCGTTGTTGCTGGGCAGCACGGTACTGCTGTTCGGCTGGTTCTTCGCGGGGCCCGCCGTGCGCGTCGTGTTCGCCGCGTCGCACATGGACGACGCGGCGCTGTCCCGGATCGCCGGCCTGACGGCCATTGCCATGCTCGGCGCGCCGTGCGCCGGCGTGACCGGCATCGCGACGGCGCTGCTGAATGCCGGCGGTCGCACGCGCGACGTGTTCAAGGTGTCGGCCGGCGCGCTGCTCGTGCTGCCTGTGCTGGCGTTGCCCGGCCTGCTGCTGAAGTCGGAGGACGCGCTGATGCTGGCCGTGGTCGGGGTCCAGGCCGTCACCGCCGTCTGGCTCGCCCGCATGGCAGGCCTGCCGATGTTCGGTCGCGGTGCCCTGTGGGGCGCGCTCGCGTCGTCGCACTTCGGCATGGTGCTGGCGCTCGCGCTGGCCTGCGCCGGCGCCGCGAGCCTGGTCGATCCGGACCGCAGCCTGGTCCGCCTGGTGCTGGCCGGGGCGGGGTTCCTGGTCGCGATGGCCGTGCCGATCCGGCGTTTCCTCCGTTTTTCCACTGATTCCTTACCGCAATCCGCTGTCTCATGAAACGTTTGTTCGACATTGTCGTCGCCGGTCTTGCACTGCTGTGCCTGTCGCCCCTGATGCTGTTCGCCGCCGCCGCCGTCTGGAGCCACGACCGGGGCCCCGTGTTCTACCGGCAGGTCCGGATCGGGCGCGGCGGGCGCGAATTCGGCATGATCAAGTTCCGCAGCATGCGCATCGACGCCGACAGGATCGGCGGCTACTCGACGGCCACGAACGATCCGCGCATCACGCGCGTGGGCCGGTTCATCCGCCGCACGAGCATCGACGAATTGCCGCAATTGCTCAACGTCCTGAAGGGCGACATGAGCCTCGTGGGACCGCGTCCCGACGTACCCAAGCAGCGCGTGCTGTACACCGACGCCGAATGGACGGAGCGTCACCTGGTCCGCCCCGGCATCACCGGCCTGGCGCAGGCGACCCTGCGCTCGACCGGCACGGAAGAGGAGCGCAAGCAGCTCGACCTGGAGTACGTGCGCCGGTCTTCGTTAAGTTTCGACCTGTGGGTGATCGCACTCACGGTCCGCCAAGTTTTGTTTGTAGGGGGAAATTAAGAGATGTGCGGAATTTTCGGCTATTTTCACCGCGACGGCTTGTCGCTGCCACAGGACAAGCTCGAGGCGATGGGGCACGCGATCCGGCATCGCGGCCCTGACGACCAGGGGATCCACGCCGTACCCGGCGCGGCGCTTGGCAACCAGCGCCTGTCGATCATCGACATCCAGGGCGGCCACCAGCCGTTCGTGTCGGACGACGGCCAGATCGTCGTCGTCCAGAACGGCGAAATCTTCAATCACATCGAACTCGCGCAGGAAGTCGCGGCGCGCGGCAATCCGTGCCGCACGCATTCCGACACGGAAGTCCTGCTGCGCCTGTACGAGCTGGACGGCATCGGCTTCCTGAACAAGCTGAACGGCATGTTCGCGATCGCGATCCACGACGCGCGCGAGCAGGCGATGTACATCGTCCGCGACCGTATCGGCGTCAAGCCGCTGTACGTCTACGACGACGGCAAGCTCGTCGCCTACAGCTCGGAAATCAAGTCGCTGCTGCGCGCGGGCGTCGTGCGCCAGGACATGGACGAAGAGGCGTACCACCACTTCCTGACGTTCAACTACGTCCCCGCACCGTACACGATGTACCGCGGCGTGCGCCACCTCATGCCGGGCACCGTGATGAAGATCACCCGCCAGGGCGGCACGACCACGCGCTGGTGGAACCTGGCCGACGTGCAGCCGGAACACGGCCGCAGCGAAGCCGACTGGATCGAGGAGTTCAATGCCATCCTCGACGACGCGGTGCGCCTGCGCCTGCGCTGCGACGTGCCGTTCGGCGCCTTCCTGTCGGGCGGCGTCGACTCGAGCACGGTCGTCGGCCTGATGGCGCGCCACATCGACGAGCCCGTCAAGACGTTCTGCATCGGCTTCGAGGATCCGCGCTACGACGAGGCGCCGTTCGCGCAGAGCGCCGCCGACCGCTTCGGCACGAACCACACGATGGAACGCGTGCAGCCGGACATGCTGTCGCTGTGGCCGCTCGCGACCTACCACTGCGACCAGCCGCACGGCGACGTATCGTTCCTGCCCACGTACCGCGTGTCCCAGCTGGCCGCGAAGCACGTCAAGGTGGTGCTGACGGGTGACGGCGCGGACGAGCTGTTCGCGGGCTACGACAAGTACCGCAACTTCTTCGCGGGCGGCGCCGCCGAGCAGGCGTCGGCCGAGCAGTTCCAGCGCGCCTATTTCGACAGCATCTCCCTGTTCACCGACAGCGGCAAGCGGGCTCTGTACAACCCTGCGCTGGCCGCGCGGCTTTCTGGAGTAGACTCGTTCGACGTCGCGCGTCCGTATTTCGCCGAAGTGCAGCACCAGGACCGCATCAACCAGGCCCTGTACCTGGACATGCAGCTGCTCCTGTCGGGTAACAACCTGGTCAAGCCGGACCGCATGGGCATGGCGGTGTCGCTCGAGGCGCGCACGCCGTTCCTGGACTATCGCATGATGGAATTCGCGTTCCGGATGCCGGGCCACCTGAAGCTGAAGGATGGCGTGACCAAGTACCTGTACAAGAAAGCCGTGAGCCCGCTCATCGGGGAAGAGCTGGCCTACCGCCGCAAGCAGATGTTCACGGTGCCGGTCGGCGAATGGTTCAAGACCGACCGCGCCGAATATTGCCGCGAGCATGTGACCCGTCTCGGCAATTCGCTGCCGGATCACCTGGACGCTGCGGCGATCCAGCGCCTGGCGGACGAGCACATCGGCGGCGGCCCGGACCGCACGCGCGAGCTGCGCGCGCTCATCGCCACCGAACACTGGCTGGCGAACGGCGCGGGCACGGCGCCCGCCGCGGAATGAACCCCTTTGCTGACGAGTGAGCCTGTCGATGCCGACCACGTTGCCTGAGCCAAAAGCCCGTTCCGCGCGCCGCGCGGCGCTCGTGCGCTGGCTCATGGCCTTCGCCGCCGCCGCAGTGCTGTCGTTTGTCGGCCTGAAAAGGTTCGAACCGTGGGACCAGGTGCTGGAATTGTGGGAAGGGAACGTGTCGCCCCTGCTGCTGGGCGTCACCGGCCACCCCCACTTCTTCCGCTACCTGACGGCCTACCCGGGCTTCCTGTGGGAAGATGCGTATCCGGACATCGGCTTTTCGCTGTACATCTCGTTGTTCTTCGCGTTCAACGTGGTCCTGTGGCGCGGCCTGTCGTTGCTGGCCACCGGGCGTGCGCCGACGTTGCTGGCGTGGTGCGGGTTCTTCGCCACCCACTTCTTCATGAATGGCCGCGGCGTCATTGCCTGGACGTCGTGGCTGCTGTGCCTGTCGTTGTGCATGCGGCTGACGCGGGGGCCGGTCAACGGCCTGCGGCCGCTGCTGCTGGTTGCGCTGTCCTGCTGGCTGGCGGCGGTCAGCACCGGCGTGTTCATCGTCGTGGTGGCGTCGTTCGTGCTGTTCTACGTGCAGTATCGCCAGCGCACCCGGATGAAACCGCTGCGCAAGACGATCCTGCTGTCCGTGGCGGCGCCCGTCATGTTCTACGTGGGGCAGTACCTGCTGCTGGCGATCATGAAGAACGTCGAGTTCTTCGGCGGCGGCTTCGAGGGCGTCTACCACATGCTGGCGCACGGCCTCGGCCGCGTCCTGTTCGGCAACGAGCTGCTGGCCGTGGTGCTGGTCGCGGCGGCGGCGTTTTCGCTGCTGTTCCTGGTGATCTTCGTGCGGATGCGCAACCGCCCGTTCACGCCGGTCGAGAAGCTCATCGGCCTGGCGTGCGGCGGCGGCCTGTTCGGCCTGACCGTGCTTACGCTGGCGGTGCCGCTCGTGCTGCTGTACCCGCAGACGCGGTCCGCGGCACGCGCCATGCCGCCGGGGGCGCGCATGCCACTTGCTGAATAATGTGGTGAGTAAATTGACTAAAAAGAAAAAAATCCTGTTCGTTGCCTATGGCGGTGGCCATGTCAACATGGTGCTCCCCGTCGTACAGTCCCTGCTCGCGCAGGGGCGCCACGAGGTGCTCGTGCTGGGCCTGACCACGGCCGGCAGCGTGCTGGCACGTGCCGGCGTGCCGCATATCGGCTTCCGCGATCTCGCGACGGCGGACGATGCCGCGGCCCTCGCGCACGGCAACCGCCTCAGCGAAGGCGTGAATTCCGACCTGGTTCCGCGCGAGGAAACGGTGGCCTATATGGGGCTGTCGTACGCGGACCTGGAAGCGGAGCACGGCACCGCCGCCGCCGCGGCCATCTATGCCGAACGGGGCCGCCATGCGTTCCTGCCGACGCGCACGCTGAAGCGCCTGCTGGCATCGTACGCGCCGGACCTGGTCGTCGCGACCAACTCGCCCCGTGCCGAACGGGCGGCCCTGCTGGCGGCGCGCGAGCTGGGCATTGCGTCGCTGTGCCTGCTCGACCTCTATCCGCCGGCGGACGGCCAGTGGTTCAAGGAAGATGGGTACGGCTCGAAAATCTGCGTACTGAGCAGCAACGTGAAGGATATCCTCGTCGGTCTCGGCCGCAGCGCGGACAGTATCGTGGTGACGGGCAACCCGGCCTTCGACCGCCATTACACGTTCGTACCGACGGACGAGGTCGCCGCGCTGCGCGCCGGGCAGCCCGTCGTCGGCTATGCGTCGAACATCCTGCCCGGCCGTCCCGAGGGCGGCCTGCAGCTCGAGGTGTTCGAGCGCCTGCGCGCGCGCTGCGCCGTGCAAGGCTATACGCTGGCGGTGCGGCAGCATCCGAACGAGGCCCGCTGGCGCGACCTCGGCGGCGCCGTCGACTGCAACGGGATGCCCATCGAAGCTTACCTGTCCGCGCTCGACATGCTCGTGACGTTCCCGTCCACGATCGCACTCGAGGCGCAGATCCATGGCGTGCGCGTCGGGCTGCTCGACTTCACGTCGCTGAGCGAGGCCTGCGCCTACCTCTTCAATGGCGATGTCGATGCGTTCAAGACCGTCGAGGCACTCGACGACCTCGTCGTCGTCCGCCGCGCGGGCGATCTCGAGCTGTCCAGGACGACATCCGCAACCGCCAACGTATGCGAGACAATTGAGAATATTTTGGAGGGAAATTAATTGATCCATGAAAAAAAGGTGCTTGCCATCGTGCCCGCCCGCGGCGGATCGAAAGGGCTGCCCGGCAAGAACATCCGTCCGATCTGCGGCAAGCCGCTGATTTCGTGGACGATCGACAAGGCGTTGAAGTCGCGCTACCTGGACACCGTGCTCGTCACGACGGACTCCGCCGAGATCGCGGCGGTCGCGCGCACCGCCGGCGCCCACGTGCCGTTCATCCGTCCGCCCGAACTGGCGACCGACACGGCGTCGACCTACGACGTGATCCGCCATGCGGTGGCCTACCTCAAGGAGAACGAGGGCCACAGCTACGATTACATCGTACTGCTCGAACCCACGTCGCCGCTGCGCGAGGATGACGACATCGACAACATGCTCGAGTCGCTGCTGCGCCAGGCCGACGAATTCGATTCGATCGTCAGCGTCGGCGAAGTCACGGAGCATCCGTCCATCATGAAGCGGCTGGTGGGCGCGCGGATGGAACCGTTCTGCCCGGACCTGCCCCAGACCACGCGCCGGCAGGACAATGCGGCCGCATATTTTCCGTTCGGCGTCGCGTACATCGCGAAGACCGGCGTGCTGCTCGAGGAAAATACGTTCTATACGCGCCGCTGCACGCATTACGAGATCAAGCGGTACCAGAATTACGAGATTGACGACATTTACAACTTTCTTTGCGTTGAGGCGGTCATGAAGCACGAGTGGGGGATGGTATGAAATTTCTTGTCATTGGACTGGGTTCGATGGGCAAACGCCGGGTGCGCAACCTGCTGGCGATCGGCGGCCACGACGTCGCCGGTTTCGACCCGCGCGAAGACCGCCGGGCCGAGGCGAACCAGAAGTACGGCATTCCCGTCTTCGACAGCCTGGACGCGGCACTGCAGGCATTCCAGCCGGGCGCCTTCGTGATCTCGACGTCGCCGCAGCATCACATGACCTATGCGTTCAAGGGCGCGGAACTCGGCCTGCCGTGCTTCATCGAAGCGTCGGTGGTGGAAGCGGACCGCATCCTGGAACTGCACAACAGGGTGGACGCCGCCGGCCCGCTGATGGCGCCGTCGTGCACGATGCGCTATTTCGCCGGCCCGAAGAAGGTCAAGGAACTGATCGCGCAGGGTGCGATCGGCAAGCCGCTGAACCTGAATTACCAGACCGGCCAATACCTGCCCGACTGGCACCCGTGGGAACGCATCGAGGACTATTACGTCTCCGCGCGCGACACCGGCGCCGGCCGCGAGATCGTGCCGTTCGAGCTGACCTGGCTGAACGACATCTTCGGTACGCCGGAGCCGCTCGCCTGCGTGAAGGCGAAGCTCACGGACATGAACGCGGACATCGACGACATCTACCACTGCCTGATGCGCTATCCGCAGAACGTCCTCGCGAACGTGACGGTGGAAGTGATCTCGCGCCCGCAATCGACGCGCGAACTGCGCGTACTGGGCAGCACCGGCGAGATCGTGTTCAGCGCCGACGAGAATTGCGTGCGCTACGCCAACGTCGACCATCCGGAATGGATCCGGTTCGACCTCGGCGGCGGCTCGGTCGAAGCGGGCTACATCAACCCGGAAGAGCCTTACATCGCCGAGATGACCGACTTCGTCAACGCCGTGATCCGGCAGGACAAGTCCCTGTACCCCAATACGTTGCTGGACGACTACCGCGTCCTGCAGACGCTCTACCAACTTGAGAAGTTTACCGAAGGTAAAGAATGAGCTACCAAGACCGTCTCCTTAACGTCATCCCGGGCGGCGCGCACACCTATTCGCGCGGCTTCGACCAATATCCGAGCAATGCGCCGCAGATCCTTACCGGCGGCAAGGGCGCGTACATCTTCGATCCGGAAGGCAAGCGTTATCTCGACTACGGGATGGCATTGCGCGCCGTGAACATCGGCTATGCCGAGGACGCCGTCGACAACGCCGCGATCGAACAGATCCGCAACGGCAACAACCTGACCCGCCCGTCGACCATCGAACTGGAAGCGGCCGAGCTGCTCGTCGACCAGATCGATTCCGTCGACATGGTCAAGTTCACCAAGAACGGTTCCAGCTCCGTGTCGGCCGCCGTCAAGCTGGCCCGCGCCTACACCGGCCGTGAACTGGTGGCCCGCTGCGCCGAGCACCCGTTCTTTTCGTACGACGACTGGTTCATCGGCTCGACGCCGCTGACCCGCGGTATCCCGCAGGAAACGCTGCAGAAGACCAAGCTGTTCCGCTTCAACGACATCGCATCGCTCGAGACGCTGATCGCCGAGCACCCGGAGCAATTCGCCTGCGTCGTGCTGGAGCCCGCCGCGACCGAGGAGCCGCGCGACGGCTACCTGCAGAAGGTCCAGGCGCTGTGCAAGAAGCACGGCATCGTCTTCATCCTGGATGAAATGATCACCGGTTTCCGCTGGCACATGAAGGGCGCGCAGCACGTCTACGGCGTCACGCCGGACCTGTGCACGTTCGGCAAGGCGATGGCGAACGGCTTCTCGGTATCGTGCATCGCCGGCCGCCGCGAGATCATGGAACTGGGTTCGATCGAGACGGAAGGCCGCGAGCGCCTGTTCCTCCTGTCGACCACCCACGGCGCCGAGATGAGCGGACTGGGCGCCTTCGTGGCGACCGTCAACTTCATGCACGAGCACAAGGTCGTCGAGCACCTGTGGGACTACGGCCGCAAGCTGACCGCCCTGATGGAACGCCAGGCCCAGGCGCACGGCATCGCCGACAGCTTCAAGGTCGGCGGCGTGCCCTGCTCGCCGTTCTACCTCACGCTGGACAAGTCGGGCGCGAATTCGATGGCGCTGCGCACCCTGTTCTCGCAGGAGATGATCAAGAACGGCGTACTGATGCCGTGGATCGCGCTGTCCTACCGCCATGGCGACGCCGAGCTCGCGCTGACCGAACAGGCGCTCGACGCCGCGTTCCGCGTGTACCGCCGCGCGCTGGAAGAGGGCACCGAAAACTACCTGCAGGGCCCGGCCATCAAACCCGTCTTCAGGAAGTACAACTGATGCGCGTTGCCCTCGTATCGCTCGACCAGCGCTGGCAGGACAAGGATGCGAACTTCGAGCGCTGCTCGGAGTTCGCCCGCGCCGCCGCCGCGCAGGGGTGCGAGCTGGTCGTCTTTCCGGAGATGACGCTGACGGCGTACTCGCTCGACATGACCGCGCTGGCCGAGCCGGCCGAGCGGTCCGACACGCTGCGCCGCTTCGGCGAACTGGCGCGCTCGGCCGGCGTGAACGTCGTGTTCGGCGCGAGCCTCGTCGCCGCAGACACGAACAAGCCGATGAATACGCTGTGCCTGGCGCGCCGGGACGGCGCCGTCGAGATCCTGTACGCCAAGATTCACCCGTTCAGTTTCGCCGGCGAAGACCGTGCACTCAGCGCCGGAACCAGGCTCGGCGTTGCCGAGGTGGCGGGGCTGACGCTTGGCTGTTCCGTGTGCTACGATCTGCGTTTCCCCGAGCTGTATTCCGTGCTGGCCCGCACCTGCAACGCCGTCGTGAACATCGCGAACTGGCCGGTGCGCCGCGTCGCGCACTGGCGCGCGCTGCTCGTCGCGCGCGCCATCGAAAACCAGTACTTCGTGTTCGGCGTGAACCGCGTGGGCACGGACGGCAACCAGCTGGAATACGAGAAGAGTTCCATGGTCGTGACCCCGCAGGGTGACGTGCTCGAACCGATCGTATCGCAGCGGGAATTCGACATCTATGACGTCGACCTGGCCAATGTCGCCGAGTATCGCAACGCGTTTCCGACCGTTGCCGACAAGCGCTACGGCTTGTACAAAACCCTGTATGAAGGAACGGAATGCTGAACGGTAAAGTCATCGTCGTCACGGGCGGCGCCGGGCTGCTGGGCCGCCAGTTCTGCTCGGCGATCGCCGGGCATGGCGGCCTGGTGGTCGTGGCCGACCGCGATCTCGCCGCCGCTGGACAAGTCGCGGACGACATCTGCGCGCGTCATCCCGGCCTGGCCGTCGCGGAAGCGCTCGACATCACGAGCAAGGATTCCGTGACCGACCTGATCGCGCGCCTGCAGCAGCGGCACGGCCATGTGGATGCCGTCGTCAACAACGCCTATCCGCGCAACCGCAACTACGGACGCCGTTTCGAAGACGTGCAGTACGAGGATTTCTGCGAAAACGTCGGCCTCCACCTGGGCGGCTATTTCCTCGTGTCGCAGCAGTTCGCGCTGTTCTTCCAACAGCAAGGCTGGGGCAATATCGTCAACATGTCGTCGATCTACGGCAGCATCGCGCCCCGTTTCGACGTCTACGAAGGCACGGCGATGACCATGCCGGTCGAGTACGCCGGCATCAAGGCGGCCGTGGTCCACCTGACCCTGTACCTGGCCCAGTATTTCAAGCGCGACGGCATCCGTGCCAACTGCCTGAGCCCGGGCGGCATCTTCGACAACCAGGCCGAGTCGTTCGTGCAGAAGTACAACAGCAAGGCCGGCAAGAAAGGCATGCTGGACGCGGCCGACATGGTCGGTGCGCTCGTTTTCCTGCTCTCTGATGCTTCCAAGCATATGACGGGGCAAAACCTTATCGTCGACGACGGATTTTCGCTATGAGCCGTGTTTTCTTCATCGCCGAGGCAGGCGTCAACCACAACGGCAGCGCGGAAATGGCGATGCAACTGGTCGAGACCGCGGCACGCTGCGGCGCCGACGCCGTCAAGTTCCAGACGTTCTCGGCCGAGAAGCTGGTACGCCGCGGCGCCGCCAAGGCCGAATACCAGCGCCGCGAAACGGGCGAGGGCGACCAGTTCTCGCTGCTGAAGGCGCTCGAGATGTCGCCGGAACTGCATCACCAGCTGCTGCAGCGCTGCCAGGAACTGGGCATCGAATTCATGTCGACGCCGTTCGACGAGGATGCCGCCGAGTTCCTGCTCGGCCTGGGCATGCACCGCATCAAGGTGCCGTCGGGCGAGATCACGAACCTGCCGTTCCTCGAATTCCTCGCCGCGAAGGGGCTGCCGCTGATCGTCTCGACGGGCATGGCCACCATGGACGACATCAAGGTCGCCGTCGGCACGATCACGCAAGCCCGGCGCAAGGCGGGACTGGGCGAGGTCGACGGCGATGCGCTGACGATCCTGCATTGCACGTCGAATTATCCGGCGCAATGTTCGGACGTGAACCTGCGCGCGATGCAGACGATCGCCGCCGAAACGGGCTTGCCCGTCGGCTATTCCGACCACACGCTCGGCATCGCGGTGTCGACGGCTGCGGTCGCCATGGGCGCGACGGTGATCGAAAAGCACTTCACCCTCGACCGCGATTTGCCGGGCCCCGATCACAAGGCCTCGCTGACGCCGGACGAGCTGGCCGCGCTGATCCGCCAGATCCGTGACGTCGAAGTGGCCCTCGGCTCGCCGGTCAAGGCGCCGACGGCGTCCGAGCTGCCGGTGCGCGAACTGGTGCGCCGCAGCGTGACGACGGCGCGCGCGCTGACCGCCGGGACGGTCCTCACGCGCGACGACCTGATCCTGCTGCGGCCGGGCAACGGCATCCAGCCGGGCGAACTCGGCCTGGTCATCGGCAAGACGCTGCAGCAGGACCTGCCTGCGGGCAGTACGCTGCAGTGGCAGAACCTCCAATGAGGAAAATCTGCTACGTGAGCGGGACGCGCGCGGATTTCGGGCTGATGCAATCGACCCTGTCCGCGATCCAGGCGCACCCGTCGATGGAACTCGCCATCGTCGTCACCGGCATGCACCTGTCCGAGCGCTACGGCAACACGGTGGACGACATCGTGCGCGCCGGGCTGCCCGTCACGCACCGGGTGCCCGTCGACATGGACCCGCCGACCGGCGCGACCATGGCGCGCAACGTCGGCCGCATGCTGACGGCGTTCGTCGACGCCTTCGAACAGATCCGGCCCGACGTCGTGCTGCTGCTGGGCGATCGCGGCGAGATGCTGGCCGGCGCGCTGGCCGCCATCCACCTGAACGTCCCCGTCGCGCACATCCACGGCGGCGAGCGTTCCGGGACCGTCGACGAGCCGGTGCGCCATGCGATCTCGAAGCTGGCGCATTTCCATTTCGCGGCGACTGCCGACGCGGCCGCGCGGCTGGTGCGCATGGGCGAACGCGAGAACCATGTCCGGGTGACGGGCGCCCCCGGCCTGGACGGCGTGCGTGAACTCGCGCACCTCGACCGGGCGGCGCTGTGCCGCGACGCGGGCCTGCGCGCGGACGCGCCGGTCGCCCTGATGGTATTCCATCCGGTCCTGCAGGAAGCCGCGACGGCCGGACGCGATACCGACATCATCCTCGATGCGCTGGCCGACAGCGGCGTCCAGGTAATGGCGCTGATGCCCAATGCGGACGCCGGCAGCAACGACGTGCGCGCGGCCCTGACCGCGCGCGCGGCCCGGCCCGGCATGGCGCTTGCCACCCATCTGCCGCGCGATGCATTCATCTCCTGGATGGCGCAGGCCGACGTCATGGTCGGCAATTCCAGCGCCGGCATCATCGAGGCGGCGAGCTTCGGCACGCCGGTCATCAACATCGGCACCCGCCAGGCCATGCGCGAGCGGAATGCGAACGTGATGGACGTGCCGGCGGAACGCCAGGCGTTGCTGGACGCGGTCCGGCAAGCCCTGGCCGGTGGCCGGCTGCCGCCGGCTAACCTGTACGGCGATGGCCATGCGGCACGACGCATCGTCGAGTTGCTGGACCAGCTGCCGCTGGACGGCCAAGTATTAATGAAAGCGAATGCGTACTGATCCCATTTATATCATCGGCGCGAGCGGCCATGCGAAGGTCGTCATCGATGCGCTGATGCTGACCGGCGTCTCCGCCAACCGGATCCGCCTGACGGACGGCAACGAACAACGTGCTGGAACCCACTTGCTCGACTGGACCGTGACGGTACCGGCCGTGCGCGCCGACATGCGCGGTGCCCGCTTCCACGTGGCGATCGGCCACGCGGGCGCCCGCGCCCGCCTGCATGCGCAGATGCTCGCGCTCGGCGGCCGTCCCGTGACGATCATCCATCCGCGCGCCACCGTGTCTCCCCATGCGACGCTGGGGGAGGGCGTGTTCGTCGCCGCGCACGCCGTCGTCGCGCCCGCGGCCCGTGTCGGCGATGGCGTCATCGTCAACCACGGCGCGATCGTGGACCATGACTGCGAAGTGGGACAGTTCTCGCACATCGCCCCGGCGGCAACGCTGGCCGGTGCCGTGCGGATCGGCGAAGGCGTCCTCGTCGGCGCCGGTGCCCGGCTCCTGCCGTCCGTGCAGGTCGGCGACCACGCGGTCATCGGCGCCGGCGCCGTCGTTCTCGAAAATGTTCCTGCGGACCAGACCTATATCGGGGTGCCCGCAGTCTCCACGCGTAAGGAAAAAAAGTGAATAACGTACGAGAAATTACCGTGACTCGCGCCACGACGGTGGGCGAAGCGCTGGCCAAGCTGGACAAGGCCGCCTCCGGGATACTCCTGCTGGTGAAGGACGACGCGACATTCGAACGCACGGTGACGGATGGCGACCTGCGCCGCCTGCTCCTGGACGGCAAGCAGCTGGACGCACGGCTCGTCGACCTGCCGTCGATCCAGTCGATCATCGTCCACGACAACGTCGGCCGCCGCGACGCGCTCGGCCTGATGAACCAGCACGGCATCAACCACCTGCCGGTCGTCGACCGCAGCGGACAGGTCGTCGAAGTGCTGGACCGGCGCGAGATCGACCGCCAGATCCTGTTGTCGACGCCGCACCTGGGCGATTCCGAACAGGATTTTGTGCAGGAAGCGTTCCGTACCAACTGGATCGCCCCGCTCGGTCCGAACGTCGACGCGTTCGAGCGCGAACTCGCGGACTATGTCGGGGTCAAGCATGCGGCCGCCGTCAGTTCCGGCACGGCCGCCATCCACCTCGCGCTGGTGCTCCTGGGCGTGACGACGGGCGACACGGTCTTCTGCTCGAGCCTGACCTTCTCCGCCAGTGCCAACCCGATCGTGTACCAGGGTGCGGAGCCGGTGTTCATCGACTCGGAAGAGGAAAGCTGGAACATGTCGCCGGCTGCGCTCGAGCGCGCGCTGGTCGCCGCCGGGAAGGCGGGACGCCTGCCCAAGGCGGTGATCGTCGTCAGCCTGTACGGCCAGAGCGCGAACATGGATCCGCTCGTCGCCCTGTGCGAACGCTTCGGCGTGCCGCTCGTCGAGGATGCGGCGGAATCGCTGGGCGCGAAATACAAGGGGCGCGCCAGCGGCACGTTCGGCAAGCTCGGCATCTATTCGTTCAACGGCAACAAGATCATCACCACGTCGGGCGGCGGCATGCTCGTCTCGGACGACCGGGCATTGATCGAGCGCGCCAAGTTCCTGGCGACGCAGGCGCGCGACCCGGCGCCGCATTACCAGCACAGCGTGATCGGTTACAACTACAGGATGAGCAACATCCTGGCGGGTGTCGGCCGCGGCCAGCTGACCGTGCTCGAAGAGCGCGTGGCGGCGCGCCGGGCGGTCTTCCACCGCTACCAGGCGGCCCTGGGCGACGTCGGCATCCGGTGGATGCCCGAACCGGACTGGAGTTTCTCGACCCACTGGCTGACCGCGTGCACGATCGATCCGGCCACCGGCATGTCGAGCGAACGGCTGATCAAGGCACTGGCGGCGGAAATGATCGAGGCTAGGCCGGTCTGGAAACCCATGCATCTGCAGCCGGTGTTCCAGCATTGCCAATATTTCACCGACGGCGGCCCGTCCGTTTCAGACCGCTTGTTTGACCAGGGCATTTGCCTGCCGTCCGGATCGAACATGGCGCCGGCGGATGTCGATCGTATTATCAACGTCATTAAAAAGGCGATCGCGGCCTGATTTGTCATCAGCTTGTAATTGTTCTAGGTATATTTGTACGAAATATTAATTCGCATTTCAGAGAATATTCTCGAATAGTGGCGAGCGCGAAAAACGGCGATTAATCACACTGTTGTTGTTTCCGAACAAAGCGGTATTTACCTCTACCTGAACTGGTTTTATTGTGGCAACATGCCGCATTCGTTCAGCACCAGGAAACAGTAATGAAACAGATTTTCGCCGCCACCGCGATCGCCGTTGCGCTTGCCGCATGCGGAGGCGGGGGCGGAAGCGGTAACGCCGGCAGCGGCACCCCGACGCCGCCGCCCGCCGGGAACACCCCGCCGCCCACCGGCAACACGCCGCCGCCCACGCCGGAGCCGCCGCCGCAATTGCCGAAGACCGACGGCACCGTGTTCGGCGTCTCGCCGGCCGACGACGTGCCCGTGGCGCAGGCGTATTTCAGCTATCCGGAAGACGTCATCGAAGCGTCCGACGGCACCCTCTACGTCTCCGATACCCATTCGCACGTCATCCGCCGCATCAAGGACGGGACCGTGTCCGTGTTCGCCGGCACGTTCGCGGCCGGCTACAACGGCGATGGCCAGAAAACGGCGACCGAACTCGATACTCCGACCGGACTCCAGTTTTCCGCCGATGAGAAATTCCTGATCTTTTCGGATTCGGGCAATAACCTGATCCGGAAAATCGACATGACGTCCGGCGCAATTACAACAATTGCCGGCAAGCATGGTAATCAGCAGATGCCCACCGATAATGCGCCGGCATTGAATAACCCGATCGGCTATACCGCATCGCTCCGTTACGACGCGCAGGGAAATCTGTTCTTCCCGACCACGAGCGAATCCCGCGCCGGTGCAAATGGTGGCCTGTACTATATCGACAAGCAGGGTGTATTGCACCGGAAAGAAGTTCCAGGCGTGGGACCGTTCGTTTCGGTGCGCGACGTTTATTTCGGATCCGGTTATCTCGATTTCGTGCGCGAGAATAATTTCTATCGCGTTTTCGATAACGGCACCGTCAAGCAGCAGAAACTCGAATCCCCGTTCGGCAAAGGCATTATTGCCGACGGCGCGAATACGCTGGTGGCCAGCAATTCGACGCTGCTGGCGCTCGACGCCGACTTGAAACCGAAGATGGTGGCGACCGACTTTGCGAATCTTTCCAATATCCGCAAGGCGAAACAGGGCTACCTGCTGACCGATTCCGACCAGGGCGTCGTGTACCGCTACGAGAACGGCGTCAAGACCCAGCTCACGGGGACGGCCCCGGCAGCTTACGGCGCGCTCGTCAGTGTCGCGAAGTATGGCGACAACAGCGTCCTCATCCTGGACAACCAGCGTCCCCGCATCTTCCTGCTCGATCTCGGCACGGGCAAGTCGTCGCTTTGGGCCGGCACCGGCGTCCAGGGATGGTCGAACCCCGTCCTCGACAAGTCCCAGACGAATTTTTATTATCCGAACGGCCTGGCCGTGGATGCGGCGAAGAACGTGTACGTCGTCGAGCAGCATCGCATCGTCAAGATCACGCCGGACGGCCACATGAGCATCTTCGCGGGCGGCGACCTTGCGGGCGACCTGGACGGCGGCCCGGGCGTGGGCCGCTTCCGTTCGCCGGGTTCGATCGCAGTCGATGCCGCGGGTAACGTGATCGTGGCCGACACCTACAACAACAAGGTGCGCAAGGTCTCGCCGGACGGTACGGTCGTGACGATTGCCGGCAACGGCGAGGCGAAACTGC
The DNA here is from genome assembly GCA_966212555.1 of uncultured Massilia sp. Classification (GTDB taxonomy): domain Bacteria; phylum Pseudomonadota; class Gammaproteobacteria; order Burkholderiales; family Burkholderiaceae_D; genus Telluria. The sequence goes on along the minus strand of CBIHRX010000008.1, from coordinate 29,713 downwards.
CGGCGTTCGGTGTGCAGGCACGCCTCAGCAGCCTCAATCATCCGCTCGCCGTCGCCATCGCGGCGGACGGGGCCGTGCTGATCGCGGACGGCTGGAACAATGCGGTGCTCAAGCTGACGCCCGACGGCATCCTGCACCCGCTCGCGGGCAAGCCGATCCGTGCGGGCTACCAGGGCAGCGGTACGTATTCGGGCGACAATGGCCCGGCCGTCGATGCCGGCATGAACACGCCGGGCGGCCTGGCCGTGCGCGGGGATACGGTCTACATCGCCGACACGTTCAACCATCGCCTGCGCGCCGTGGGGCCGGATGGCGTGATCCGTACGATCGCCGGCTCGGTGCAGGGCTTCATGCCGGGCGGGAAACTGCTGAGCTTCCCGCGCGAGGTGACGGTCGTCGGCGATCAGGTGCTGGTCGCGGACACCGGCAACCGTAATATCGTGCGTTACATCGTCAAGTAACGGGCAGGGCGGCGCGCGGGACAACGCGCCGCCGTCCGGGCACCGGCGTCATTGCCAGTAACCGACGATATAGACGACCCGGTTGATCGTCGCGTTCTCCGTCCCGACGACGGACGTGTAGAGCTTGAAGACCAGCTTCGAGTTGATCATGCTGACGCCGACGGGCACCGAGATCGAATTGATGTCCTCGTCGACGTTCGAACGGGCATCCGCCGTCGAGGTGTTGGCCGCCTTTTCCGCGTGTGCGTGGATGACCTCGTTGGTGGGCAAGGTATTGTTCGGCGACGCCACCGACAGCTGGATCTGGCCCATGTTCGTGCGGTTGTACGGCCCCACGTTCTGTGCCTTGGCCTTCACCTTGATGTTGATGAGGACGGCCTTGGCCGTGCTCGGGACACCGTAGGTCTGCAGGTCGGGCGAGTACTGCCAGCCGGCACCGAGGCCGGGCGACGTCACCAGCGGATAGGCGTACAGCGGGGTGCCGTTGGCCAGCGTCGCATAGGGCGCGCTCGAGATTGGGTAATAGTACGGCGCGGTCGTGCCCGTCGCGCCGATGTCGTAGACGCCCCATTCGGTCGTCAACTCGTTGATGACGACGCCGTTGGGATTGTCCATATTCAGATAAAACTGACCTGCCGGCATGAATGTGGCTGCCATGCCCAGGTTGGTAGCCATGAGCGCAATGGCACATGCTGATAACTTGATGAGTTTCTTCATTTTGAAATGCCTGTTCGGAGTTGCTGCAGCGTGGCGCGTCATGGGGGTGTAAACGCAACTGTCACTTCCGCAATCTTTTTGCGGAACATTGTTGTATTGGAATTCAAACTATGGTATAGCGTCGAATCCGCTATTATACAAAGTCGGGGGGCTTTGCGGTGACTTACAGGTGCCCTGCAGCAACGCTGAATGAGGAATGCAACGCGGCCCCGGAGCGGGGCGCGTTGTAGAAGAGGCGGGAGTCAGGCGATCTTGACGATGATGCGTGCGCGGCCGTCGGGGTCGATGGCGACGACCTTGCCGACCGCGCGCATGTACTCGGACAGCGTCATGTCGGCTTCGTTCCTGGCGACGCCCCGGATGCCGTCGCCATCCTGTACCGGTACGATGTACTGGCCCGGCTGCGCGCCCCCTACGTTCACGGGGACCTGACCGGCAAAGGCGATGCGGTCCACGTTGCGCCGGGCCGTCTCATGCGCCGCCTCCCAGGCGGCCAGGGCCTTTTCGTAGCTGGCGTATTCGTCCGCATGGCGCGCGAGCGTGGCCGCGCCGGCATCCGCGGGTGGCCCGGCTGGGGCCACGGGGCGCGGATCGGTGTGCCACACGTCGCCGCCGACGAAGGACGGGGCGGTGGATTTCGTCGCGAAGGCCACCGCCTGCGTCCAGCGGTCGGTGATGTCGCCGTTGCCGTCGATGCCGACGATCTGGCCCTTGGCCACGTCACCGCAGCCGTCGGCCTTTCTCATGTACTCGGCGTAGTCGGCGCCGCTCGTGTTGACGGTGCCGGCCGCGTTGATCGACCGGCCCGTCGCCGCGCTCTTGTTCACCGCCAGCGCGGCCGGGGCACTATTGGCGCCGCGGCCGCGCGCGTCCTGCACGGTGCAGACGGCCGCGCCCGCAGCCTGCAGACTCAGGATCGTCGTTCCCTCCCCCGATTCGGCGCGGTTGATGACGTGCGATGCACCGGACGACGCGCCCAGGAAACAGTTGCCGGCGTTGTCGGCCGCGAACGCGGTCTTGCCGGCCGGGGTCTGCAGGCTCCACGTCGGTCCGGCGCACACCGTCGACCAGCCGTTGCGCGTCTCGGCCTTGCGCGTCGTGTCTTCGATGACGTAGTTCTTGGCGCCGGCGTCGGCCACCGCCACCGTGCAGTCGTCGTTGTGATTGGCGACCGCGTGAAAGATCTGATAATTGTTGCTGGTATTGAGGGTTTCGATCATTGCCTTGAAACCCTCGAAATAATTGCCGCTGATTTTCTCGCCGGCCGTACCTGCGCCGAGCGTGATGCCCACGCCGGACGGCGCATGGCTCGAACACTGGAGCAGGTTGTCGCGATAGACGTTGCCGCCGCCTTTTTTGATCTGGATGGGGTGGTTCGAGAGAATATTGTTTTCGCGGAAACGGGTCGCGGTAATGCCGATGGTGCTGCTTTCGGTAATGCCGTAGGCAAACGCATGGCCCGCATCGCCGATCGTATTGTTTTCGATCGTGTGCGCATAGGCGCCGGGGACCGTCTTGCCCGTCGCCGGGTTCTGGTCCGTCAGCAGGATGCCGATACCCGCATTGTTCGCGGCGGCGAGCAGGTAGTTGTCGTGGATGTGCGCGCGGCCGGCGTAGACGCGGATCGGGACCTGCTCGGGGCTGGCGGGACGGAAGATGATGCCGCACACCTCGACCTGCTGGTGCGCGATGCGCAGCATGTCGAAGTTGGCGCCGTTGGGGGTCGTGAGATAGGTGCCGTACCTGGACGCGCCGCGCAGGACCTGGCCGGGCTTGGACGTGACGAGAGGCGCGGACAGGCGGAAGTTCCCCGGTGGCAGCTCGATCGTGCCAGCAAATTCCGACGTGGAATTGATTGCGTTTTGCAGCGCCGCCGTGATGTCGGTCGGCACCCCGCTGCGGACGTTGGCGACCTGCTCGGGCGTCATGTAGTCGAAGGCGCTGACGGTATCGCGGCCGCGGTCCAGCAGCGAGCGCCGGACTGCGCCGGTGCCCGCCGCGACGTACCCGACGAGCGATGCGCCGAGGTTGGACGACAGCGAGGCGGGGTCGACGAACTGCCCCTTCACGGCCGGCGCCAGGTCGGGCGCCGCCGCCCGTGCCGAGGTTTTGACGAAAAGACCCGCGAGGGCGGTCGACCCGAACAGCGTCAAGCGACGCGTTTTATTGAAAATACCAGGCATGGTTGTCTCCGGTTGAGTAGCACCGAAGTGTAACGACTGCCCCGGAAAACTAGAAGGTCGCGCCGGCTTTGGTAATGTCCGCGTAATGTGTAAACGAAAAAGGCGCGGCTGTTGCCGCGCCTCGTCGTATGCGGGAAGAGAGAATCAGGCCGTCACTTCGGCGAAGTCGCCGTCGCCGTCGCCGGGAAATTCGGCCGCCAGGCCGTTTTTCCACAGGTGATCGTCGATATCCGTCGTCGGCGTGTATTCGCTGACCATCTTGCGCAGCTGCGCCCGGATCGCCGCGTGGTCGAAGCGGTCGCAGGCGTCTTCGAGCTGGCGCAGCATCAGTTCGAGGAACGGCCAGGCGATCTCGGCTTCCTGGGCGCGCATGATCAGCGGGTGGGCGGTGCCGGTGACGTTGTCGCCGATCAGCAATTCTTCGTAAAGCTTCTCGCCCGGGCGCAAGCCGACATACTTGATCTCGATGGTGCCGTCGGGCGTTTCGTCCGAGCGCACTTCCTGGCCGCTCAGATGGATCATGCGTTTCGCCAGGTCGGCGATCTTGACCGGCTGGCCCATGTCCAGCACGAACACGTCGCCGCCCTTGCCCATCGAACCCGCCTGCAGCACGAGCTGCGCCGCTTCCGGGATCGTCATGAAGTAACGGGTGATCTCCGGGTGGGTGAGCGTCACCGGGCCGCCCGTCGCGATCTGGCGGCGGAACAGGGGCACGACCGATCCCGAGGAGCCGAGCACGTTGCCGAAACGGACCATGCAGAACCGGGTCTGGCTGTGCTGGCGCGAGAACGCTTGCAGGATCAGTTCGGCAAGGCGCTTCGTCGAACCCATCACGTTGGTCGGACGCACGGCCTTGTCGGTCGACACGAGGACGAAGCATTTCACCTTGGCTTCGACGGCGGCGCGGGCGAAGTTCAGCGTGCCGAACACGTTGTTGCGGATGCCTTCGATCGGGTTTTGCTCGACGAGGGGCACGTGCTTGTAGGCGGCCGCGTGGTAGACCGTCTCGACCTCGAAACGCTGGAAGATCTCGCGGCATTTCGCGAGGTCGATCACGGAACCCATGAAAGGCACCAGTTCGACGTCGAGGTTGTGGGTGGTCGCGTAGGCGCGCAATTCCTGGTCGATCGAATACAGGGCGAATTCCGACAGTTCGAGCAGGACCAGGCGGCGCGGGCGCAGCTTGATGATCTGGCGGCACAGTTCCGAACCGATCGAACCGCCGGCACCGCTGACGGCGACGGATTTGCCCGCGATGCACACGGACAGCAGCGATTCGTCCGGTGCGACCGGATCGCGGCTGAGCAGGTCTTCGATCTGGATTTCGCGGACGTCCTCGACGCGCGACATGCCCTTGACCAGGTTGCCCATGGACGGCGTGACCTTGATCCGCACTTTCAGCGGGGTCAGCTTGTCGATGATCCGGCGCTGTTCCACCGGCGTCAGCGACGGAATCGCCAGCAGCACGGCACCCAGGTCATGGTGGTCGATCAGGTCGCGCAGGCGCGCCGGCGAGTGGACCCTGATACCCGAGATGGTGGTGCGATGCAGTTGCGGGTTGTCGTCGATGAAGGCGACGGGCAGGTATTCCGATCCCGGACGCAATGCGTTGGCAAGCTGGACGCCCGCTTCGCCCGCGCCGTAGATGGCCACGCGCATCTTGCGCACGGCACGGCGGTCGCCCAGGAAGAAACCGCGTGCGAGGAAGCGGCTGACCAGCATGTACAGGACGAGGTTCGCGCCGAAGATCGCGAACAGCGACGGGGATGCGGCTGTCCCGATGATGCGCGCCGTCAGGAACAGTGCGAATGCGCAGCCGAGTCCGCCGGTCACGATCGTGGTGACGATCTTGTGGTCGATGTAGCGGATGATCGCCCGATAAAACCCGATGCGCGCAAAGATCGCAATTGCAATCACCGGCGCCAACATGGTCAACGCGCCGTATTGCGCAAATGCGGGAAATTCCGCTTTATTCAAATCGAGCGCCAGGGCAATAACCAGAATCAGCGGAATGCAAATGAAATCCGTTGCTGCGGCAATTACCTGCTTTTGAGTCCGAGATAAATTAAGGAACGTATTTTTCATCGTTTGCTGCAATAGTTTATTGCCGAAATCCGAAAGGCGCTTCGCCATCTGCAGCGGCAAGCCCGGAAACGGATTCGTGAAGGATTCGGAAGATAAGGGACCGCTAATTCTCACCGTTTGTAACGCCAGCACGTGCCGGATAAATGCGGGTCAGGTGGAATGCTTTGATCCCCATATCATACCGTAGCTATAAAGAAAAATATACTCTGGTGTGGGATTCTTCCGACGAAAAAACCACGAAAAGATTACAACAGCCCCCTTCGAGGGGGTAAATACGCACATCTGTAAATACTTTGCTGATGGCAAAACGTAATTGCACAGCATAAATTTGACATTCATTCTTGCATCGAAAGCATTCGCTGTTGTCGCGTGCGTAACGCGGCTGCGGTTCGACGGTGACTGCGCGCGGAGGCAGATGATAAAATTGCCGCTTTTCATTCTGTTGGCGTGTCGAAGCCGCGTCCGGAAAGTCTCTGGTGCTTACGTTTTTAAAAAGATCGGTTGGCTATACCTGGTGCGGATGCTTCCTCGCCGGTGCCATGCCCGCATACGGTGCGACGCCTTCCTTGCAGGGCCAGTCGGGTTATATCAACATGCCGAGCGCGACGGTCGAGGCCGACGGGACCTTCAGCACCGGCTATAGCTATGACCGCCCGTACGGCAGTTTCTGGGCCACGGCCACCATATTGCCGTTCCTGCAGATGACCGGGCGTTATGTGTCGGTCAGCGGCATTCCCGGTTTCCCTGTGGCGGAAGGGGATTACGGAACGAATTATGGCCGCTACAAGGACAAGGTGGTCAATGCCAAACTGCAGGTCATGCGCGAGTCCGAGTGGCTGCCGGCCGTGGCAGTCGGGGCGACCGACCTGCTGGGCACGCAGCTTTTCCGCGGCCGCTATGCCGTCGTGACCAAGACGTTCGGCAACCCGAAAAACCTGGAAGTTAGTGCGGGCTACGGTTTCCGGCGCCCCGACGGTGCATTCGCGGCCGCGCGCTGGGCGCCGCTGTCGGTGCCGGGCCTGGCCTTCGTGGCCGAGTACGACGCGGTCGACTACACCAAGGATTTCCGCGCGAACGAAACCTCTGCGCACGAGCGCAGCAAGGGGCCCGCCGTCGGCGTCGAATACCGCTGGGGCTGGCTCGGGGCGCAGATCGCGCGCCATCGCGACCATTTCAGCGCGAACGCCTACATCAGCATTCCATTCTCCGAACGCGAATTCATTCCCAAGCTGTACGAGCCGGCACCCTTCGATCCCAAGCAGGCGCCGGCGCACGTCAGCGCCGCGGAATGGCAGCAGAACGGCAGCCACGGCGCGGCGCTCGCGCAAGCGCTCGTCAGGCAGGATTTCAGGAACGTCCGCGTGACGTACGACGACCGTACGCTCGCGCTGTCGCTCACCAACGCCCGCATTTCCAACATGGGCCGTGCCATCGGCCGCGCGGCGCGCACCGCTCTGGCGTTCGCGCCGCAGGGCACGCGCGCCATCCGGATCACGTATACGAAGCTGGAACAGCCGGTTGCCACGTACGAATTCGTCGACTTGCAGCGCCTGTCCGACTACCTGACGGGCCTCGTCGACCGCGACGCGTTCCTGTCGACGGTCGACCTGCGCTACGCCCGGCCGGAGGACGGGATCGGCGAGGACCGGCACGGCCTGCTGGCCGCCGTCCGCGACGAGAATGACGGACTGCGGGTCCAGGTCGGCGCCGACGGCAACATGGTGCAGGTGGCCTCCGAGGACCGCGAGGCGAACCGCTTCAAGGTCATCCCCAAGATCTCGATGTTCTTCAACGACCCGAGCGGCGCGCTGCGCTACGAGCTGTGGGCCGCGGCCAACTACGACCGCCGCCTGGCGCCGGGCCTGTACCTGAACAGCGACCTCAAGCTCACGGCGTACGAAACCGTGTCCGGTGTCACCCAGCCGTCCAACAGCCTGCTGCCGCACGTGCGCACCGACATCGCCGAGTACAAGCGTGGCGGGCGGTTCAAGCTGAACCGCCTGATGCTGAACAAGTACGCAATGCCGTCCGAGCGCGTGTATACGCGCCTGTCCGGCGGCCTGTACGAGGAGATGTACCGCGGCTTCGGCGGCCAGGTGCTGTACCTGCCGAAAGACAGCCGCTGGGCCGCCGACGTCAACGTCGACGCCCTGCAGCAGCGCGGCGTCAAGGGCTGGTTCGACAAGCGCGACTACCGGACCGTCAGCGGCTTCGCGTCGCTGCATTACAAGCTGCCGTACGACATCACCGCGACGGCCCGCGCCGGCCGCTTCCTCGCGAAAGACAACGGCGTGCGCATGGAATTCAAGCGCCGCTTCCCGTCCGGCGTGGAGATCGGCGCCTGGTACACGAAGACGAGCGGCAAGGACATCACCACTCCCGGGTCGCCGACGAGTCCGTACAACGACAAGGGTATCTTCCTGTCGGTGCCGCTCAACATCATGCTGCCGATCGATACGCAGACGGCCGCCAGCGTAGCGTTGTCGCCGTGGACGCGCGACGTCGGCCAGATGGTGGCGAGCCCGGGCGACCTGTACGACCTCGTCGAACAGCCGCGCCGCGACATGAACACCTTCGACGGCCTCGGCAATTTCGCCGAACGGCGCGACGAGCAGAACCTGCCGGCCGTGAATCCCCCGGTCGACGCCATGCCGAACCCGTGGCCGCTGTTCCGCATGCGTGTGGAGCAGTCCGTCAAGTCGACGCCGACCCTGCCGCAATGGGGTAACGGCGCCATCATCGGCGGCGGCGCGATCCTGGCCGGCGCACTGCTCGACAAGCCGGTCGACCGCTTCATGAAGAAGCACCAGGGCTCCAGCCTCACGCGCGCCTGGGACAACATCGGCAAGGCGACGCCGGTGGTGCTGGCCGGCGCCGCCGCCGGGGCCGTCGCGTTTGGCGATGCGCGCATGCAGAACATTGGTATCATCTCGCTGGAATCGGTCGTCGGGGCCGCGGCCCTGTCGATCGGCGCGAAACATGTCGCCGGGCGTGCGCGGCCGATCGACGAGAAGGGGCAGTGGGGCAAGGCGGCGGACAAGTCGAACGCATCGTTCCCGTCCAACCACGCCAGCGTGGCGTTCGCGGCGGTGACGCCGTTCGCCCAGGAATACGATGCGCCGTGGCTGTACGGCCTGGCCGCGGCCGGTTCGCTGGGCCGCACGGCCGGGCGCCAGCACTGGGTGTCCGACGTCGTGGCAGGCAGCGTGCTCGGCATGGCCGTGGGCGGCTGGCTGTGGCAGGCCCAGCGCGACAATGTGCGTTCGAGCTTTGCCGTCACGCCGGGTGCGAAATCCGTTGGCGTGGCGTGGTTCGGGACTTATTGATAAAATGTAATCTTTAATCGCGCGGTGCCACCGGATATCCGGGCCGGCCAACCTGGCGCTCGACCGGCCCGTGCGGATCTGTCAACCGGGGAGTGACTATATGATTTTGACGACAGGCGGCGCTGGCTTTATCGGCAGTAATTTCGTGCTGGACTGGTGCGCCTTGACCGACGAGCCGGTCATCAACCTCGACAAGCTGACGTATGCCGGCAACCTCGAGAACCTGGCGAGCCTGCGCGACAACCCGCGGCACATCTTCGTGCAGGGCGACATCGGCGACGTGGATCTCGTGCGGCGCCTGCTGCAGGAACACCAGCCGCGCGCCGTCGTGAACTTCGCGGCCGAGAGCCACGTGGACCGCAGCATCCATGGCCCGGGCGAATTCATCCAGACGAATATCGTCGGCACCTTCCACCTGCTCGAAGCCGTGCGCGAATACTGGGGCGCGCTGCCGGACGACCGCAAGGCCGCGTTCCGCTTCCTGCACGTGTCGACCGACGAAGTCTACGGCTCGCTCGGCAAGGACGACCCCGCCTTCCGCGAGACGAACCGCTACGAACCGAACAGTCCATATTCCGCCAGCAAGGCGGCCAGCGACCACCTCGTGCGCGCCTATCACCACACGTACGGCCTGCCGGTGCTGACCACCAATTGCTCGAACAACTATGGTCCTTACCACTTCCCGGAAAAGCTGATCCCGCTGTGCATCCACAATGCGCTGGCCGGCAAGCCGCTGCCGATCTATGGCGACGGCCAGCAGATCCGCGACTGGCTGTACGTGAAGGATCACTGCTCGGCGATCCGCCGCGTGCTCGAGGCGGGCCAGCTGGGCGAGGTCTACAACGTCGGCGGCTGGAACGAGAAGGCCAACCTCGACGTCGTGAAGACGCTGTGCGCGATCCTCGACGAACTGAGCCCGCGCGCGGACGGCCAGTCGTACGCGAGCCAGATCACGTTCGTGACGGACCGTCCCGGCCATGACCGCCGCTACGCGATCGATGCGACCAGGCTCGAGCGCGAGCTGGGCTGGAAGCCGGCCGAGACGTTCGAGACGGGCATCCGCAAGACGGTGCAGTGGTACCTCGACAACCAGGAATGGGTCCAGCACGTGACGAGCGGCAGCTACCGCGCCTGGGTCGGCCAACAATACGGAGCCTGAATGAAGATTCTCCTGACCGGCAAGAACGGCCAGCTCGGCTTCGAACTGCAACGCGCGCTGGCGCCGCTCGGCGAGATCCATGCCGTCGGCACGCAGGATTGCAACCTGGCCGACGCCGACGCGCTGCGCGCGCTCGTGCGCCGCGTCGCGCCCGACGTGATCGTCAACCCTGCGGCCTACACGGCCGTCGACAAGGCCGAGTCCGACGAAGCGACGGCCCGTGCCGTCAATGCCGTCGCCCCGGCGATCCTGGGCGAGGAAGGCGCGAAACTGGGCGCGCTCGTGCTGCATTATTCGACGGACTACGTGTTCGACGGCACGAAGCAGGGCGCCTACACGGAAAACGACGTACCGGCGCCGCAGAGCGTCTACGGCCGCACGAAGCTGGAGGGCGAGCAGGGCCTGGCGGCCGCCAATCCGCGCCACCTGATCCTGCGCACGAGCTGGGTCGTGGGCGCGCACGGCGGCAATTTTGCCAAGACGATGCTGCGCCTGGCGGGCGAGCGCGACAAGCTCACCGTCGTCGCGGACCAGTTCGGCGCACCGACGCCGGCCGCGCTGCTGGCCGACCTCAGCGCCCACCTCGTGCGCGAGCACGCGCGCGCGCGCGGCACCGGCTTCCCCTACGGCACTTACCACGTCGCGGCAAGCGGCGAGACGAGCTGGCACGGCTATGCCCGGTTCGTGATCGGCGAGGCGCTGGCGGCCGGCAAAACGCTGAAGGCGACCGTCGACGCCGTCGCGCCGCTGGCCACCGAACAGTATCCGACGCCGGCCAAACGCCCCCTCAATTCGCGGCTCGACACGACCCGCTTCCGCACGACGTTCGACCTGCGCCTGCCCCCGTGGCAGGAGGGCGTGCGCCACGTGCTCCAGCAAATCCTGTGAGAGGCAGCCATGTCCCAAACCAAGCGTAAAGGCATCATCCTGGCCGGCGGCTCCGGCACGCGGCTGTATCCGGTGACGCAGGCCGTCAGCAAGCAGCTGATGCCGGTCTACGACAAGCCGATGGTGTATTACCCGCTCAGTACGCTGATGCTGAGCGGCATCCGCGACGTGCTCGTCATCAGCACGCCGCAGGATACGCCCCGTTTCGCCGAGCTGCTCGGCGACGGCAGCCGCTGGGGCATGAATATCCAGTATGCCGTGCAACCTTCGCCGGACGGCCTGGCCCAGGCCTTCGTCATCGGCAAGGATTTCGTGGGGAACGATCCGAGTGCGCTCGTGCTTGGCGATAACATCTTCTATGGCCACGACTTGGTAAAACAACTGCACAGCGCCAACGAGCGTACCGACAGCGCCACCGTGTTCGCTTACCACGTACATGACCCGGAACGCTACGGCGTCGTCGAGTTCGACGCGCAGCAGCGCGCCCTGAGCATCGAGGAAAAGCCGAAGCAGCCGAAGTCGTCGTATGCCGTGACCGGGCTGTACTTCTACGACAACGACGTCTGCAACGTGGCGGCCGACATCAAGCCGTCGGCACGCGGCGAGCTGGAGATCACCGACGTCAACCGCTGCTACCTCGAGCGCGACAAGCTGAACGTCGAGATCATGGGCCGCGGCTTCGCCTGGCTCGACACCGGCACGCACGACAGCCTGCTGGAAGCGGCCAGCTTCATTGCGACCTTGCAGAAGCGGCAGGGCCTGCAGGTGGCGTGTCCGGAAGAGATCGCCTACCGCCAGGGCTGGATCGACGCCGCCGCGCTGCAGAAGCTTGCCGCGCCGCTGGCCAAGAACGGCTACGGCAACTATCTTTTGAACCTGTTGAAATAATTCGTCCATGCCATATACCGTTACCCCGACCGCCATTCCCGATGTACTGGTGCTGACGCCAAAAGTCTTCGGCGACGCGCGCGGCTTCTTTTTCGAAAGCTTCAACGCGCGTGACTTTGCCCAGTCCACCGGCGTCGATGCCCAGTTCGTGCAGGACAACCACAGCAAGTCGGCCAAAGGGGTATTGCGCGGACTGCACTACCAGATCCAGCATGCGCAGGGCAAGCTGGTGCGCGTGGTGCAGGGCAGGGTGTTCGATGTCGTCGTCGACGTGCGCAAGTCGTCGCCCACGTTCGGACGCTGGGTCGGCGTGGAACTGAGTGCGGAGAATTTCCAGCAGATGTGGGTGCCGCCCGGCCTCGCACATGGTTTCGTGGTGCTGAGCGAATCGGCCGAGTTCCTCTACAAGACCACGGATTACTGGTATCCGGAGCATGAGCGCAGCCTGCTGTGGAACGATCCGGCCATCGGCATCGAGTGGCCCATCGATGGAGAGCCGTTGCTGGCGGCCAAGGACCAGGCCGGCAAGCCGCTGGCGCAGGCGGAGCTGTTCGACTGATCACGCCGGTACGGGAAACAAAAAAAACGGCCGCGGATGCGGCCGTTTGCCTTACGACTGAATACGCTGGAACGCACAGGGCGTTCCGATGCGATCAGTGGTGGGTCGTGGTCGAGTGGTTCGTGGTCGAGCCGTTGTCCGACGAAGCGACAGCGACGGCAGCGACGGCTGCGCCCACGGCAACCAGCGTACCGGTCGACAGGCCGGCGATGGCCGAGGTGCCCAGGAAGCCGCCCGAGGTGGACGCGCCGGCAGCGGTGCCGGTGCCGGCTGCGCTGCTCGAAGCGGTGCCGGTCTGGCCGGCGGCGGCGGAGTTGCCTGCGTTTGCGGTAGCAGCTTCTTGAGCGAATGCTTGGGCCGACAGCAGGCTCAGGATAGCGGTCGTGACGAGGAGTTTCTTCATTTCATAATCCTTTGTTCAATTAACGGGGCACCTGCACGAGGCAATGTTGCTACTGAATTATAGCAATTAAACATTGCCATAATTCACCTAGCGCCAAGATACAGCTAAGCTTAGCCAAAAGTGTGATTTATTTTTGACATAAGTAATAGGCAATTTTGACAGAACGCGCAAGAGATTCCCAGAAAATTTTGGCGACTTCTGTTGTGCGCTCGCGTATGTACGGGGCGAAATGCGGCGCGTTTTCCCGCCTTCTTCTTTTATAGCCTCGGAGTAATATCTGGAATAATACCTTCCTGAATAAAGGCAACGGAGCGCAGGATGGCGGAAGACAGTGACGCGGAACGGACCGAACCAGCGTCAGAGAAACGGCTGAGGCAGGCTCGCGAAGACGGCGACATTCCCCGTTCGCGCGAAGTGGCCACTTTCACCGTGCTGATGACGGCCGGCGCCGGCCTGTGGATGCTGGGCGGCGGCATCGTCAACAAATTGTCGACCGTGCTGGAGCGCGGGCTGTCGCTCGACCGCGAGCAGGTCTACAACCCCAACGTGCTCGTCGAGCGCATTCTTGCCGACGTTGTCGGCGTGCTGCTGGCCTGCCTGCCGCTGGCCGGTGCCGTCATGCTGATGATGCTGGCGTCGCCCATGCTGATCGGCGGCTGGAACTTCAGCGCCAAGGCGTTCACCCCCAATTTCGGCAAGCTCAATCCGATGCGCGGCCTGGGCAACATGGTGTCGACCAATGCCCTCGTCGAACTGCTCAAGGCCGTCGCCAAGACGCTGCTCGTCGGTGCCGTCGGGTGGTTCGTCGTGATGAGCCAGAAGGATGCCGTGATCGGCCTCGTCGTCGAACCGTTCGGCACGGCCGCGCCGCACCTCGGCACCCTGCTCGCCAAGGCGTTCCTGACGATGGTCGGCGCGCTGGGCGCCATCGCCATCCTCGATGGTCCGTACCAGATGTGGCATTACGCCGACAAGCTCAAGATGACGCGCCAGGAAGTCATCCAGGAATCGAAGGAATCCGACGGCAACCCGCAGATCAAGGGCAAGATCCGCCAGATGCAGCGCGAGATGGCGCAGAAGCGCATGATGTCCAACGTCCCGACCGCCGACGTGGTCGTCACCAACCCGACCCACTTCGCCGTCGCCCTCAAGTACGCGGACGGGCAGCGCGGCGCGCCGCGCGTCGTGGCCAAGGGTACCGACGAGGTCGCCGCGAAGATCCGCGAGATCGCGAAGGAAAACAAGGTCGCCATGCTGGAAGCGCCGGCGCTGGCCCGTGCGCTGTACAAGCACACCGAGATCGACGACGAGATCCCGGAAGCCCTGTACTCGGCCGTGGCCGAAGTGCTGGCCTACGTCTACCAGCTGCGCGCCTACAGCAAGGGTACGCTCGACCAGTATCCGGACCGTCCGAAGAAACTGCCGGTGCCGCCGGAAATGGACCCGTTCAACCCCGCGTCGCAGAAGCCGGGCGAACCACGTCATTGAAATACGGCGGTTTTTCCCGTCTCCTTCCTGCATAGTTTCCGTGGGGCATCAGCAATAATGGCGTATCCCTGAATGATGGAGTACGCATGAACGGTTTCAGACTGCCTGCCTGGCTGCAAAAGATCGGTGCCCGCGGCAACGCGCTGGCGGCGCCGATCCTGATCATCCTGCTGCTGGCAATGATGATCCTGCCGTTGCCGGCATTTGCGCTCGACCTGTTCTTCAGCTTTAACATCGCGATGTCCGTGATCGTGCTGCTGACCGCGTTGTATACGGTCAAGCCGCTCGATTTCATGGCCTTCCCGGCCGTGCTGCTCGTGACGACCATGCTGCGCCTGTCGCTGAACGTGGCGTCCACGCGCGTCGTGCTGACCGAAGGCCATACCGGCGGCGCGGCGGCCGGCAAGGTGATCGAGGCATTCGGTCACTTCCTGATCGGCGGCAACTACACGGTCGGTCTCGTCGTCTTCATCATTCTCACCATCATCAACTTCACCGTCGTCACCAAGGGCGCGGGCCGTATCGCCGAGGTGGGCGCACGCTTCGCCCTGGACGCGATGCCCGGCAAGCAGATGGCGATCGACGCCGACCTGAACGCCGGCCTGATCGGCGAACAGGACGCCAAGCGCCGCCGTTCCGAAGTGTCGATGGAAGCCGAGTTCTACGGCGCGATGGACGGTGCGTCGAAATACGTGCGCGGCGACGCCGTGGCCGGCATTCTCGTCACCGTGATCAACGTCGTCGGCGGCCTGATCGTGGGCATGGTCCAGCACGACATGGCCTTCGGCGACGCCATCAAGAACTATACGCTGCTGGCCATCGGTGACGGTCTCGTCGCGCAGATCCCGTCGCTGATCATCTCGATCGCGGCCGGTATGGTCGTCTCGCGCGTGGCCAGCGACAAGGACGTGGGTTCGCAGGTCGTCGGCCAGCTGTTCGCCAAACCGGAAGTGATGTACATCACGGGCGGCATCATCGGCGGCATGGGCCTGATCCCGGGCATGCCGAACCTCGTGTTCCTGCTGCTGGGCAGCACGCTGTTCGGCGGCGGCTATCTGCTGGAAAAGCGCCGCAAGAACATGCCGCCGGAGGAGTTGCAGGGCGCGGCCGGTGGCGCGGGCCCGGCGGGCACGCCCGGCGGCGGCGCGGCGGCCACCACGCCCGCCGAGCAGGAAGAGGCGAGCTGGCAGGACGTCATGCCGGTCGACACGCTCGGCCTGGAAGTGGGCTACCGCCTGATCCCGCTCGTCGACAAGACGCAGAACGGCGAACTGCTCAAGCGCATCAAGGGCATCCGCAAGAAATTCGCGCAGGAAGTCGGCTTCCTGGCGCCGCCGGTGCACATCCGCGACAACCTGGAGCTGAAACCGTCGGCCTACCGCATCACGCTGAAGGGCGTCGAGGTGGGCAGCGGCGAAGCGATGAACGGCCAATACCTGGCGATCAACCCGGGCATGGCGAGCGGCACCCTGCCGGGCCTCGTGACGACGGATCCCGCGTTCGGCCTGCCGGCCATCTGGATCGACGCCGCGCTGAAGGACGACGCGCAGAGCATGGGCTATACCGTCGTCGACGCCGGCACGGTCGTCGCCACGCACCTGAACCACCTGATCACGACGCACGCGTCGGAATTGCTGGGCCGCATGGAAGTGCAGGCGTTGCTCGACCACCTGGCCAAGGACGCGCCGAAACTGGTCGAGGACCTGGTGCCGAAGGTCGTGTCGCTGTCGTCGTTGCAAAAGGTGCTCCAGAACCTGTTGCAAGAAGGCGTACACATCCGCGACATGCGCACGATCATCGAGACCTTGTCCGAGCATGCGGGCAGCACGCAGGATCCGAACGACTTGACGGCGCTGGTGCGCGTGTCGCTGGGCCGCGCCATCGTGCAGCAATTGTTCCCGGGCACAAACGAGCTGTCCGTGATGACCCTCGACAACCGTCTCGAGCGCCTGCTCGTGCAAGCCCTGAACGCGGGCGGCGACGGCACAGGTATCGAGCCCGGCCTGGCCGACACGATCGTCCAGCAGGCCGCCAATGCCGCGCAACAGCAGGAGGCGATGGGCCTGACGCCGGTGCTGCTCGTGCCGGGACCGCTGCGTACGCTGTTGTCGCGCTTCCTGCGTCGGGCATTGCCGCAACTGAAGGTGTTGTCGCATTCCGAGATTCCGGAATCGAAAACGATCCGGGTGACGAGTCTCGTCGGTGCGGCATAAGCGACACACCCGGAGGGGGTAAATAGCTGCCTCGAGGAAATAGGCCTTTTTCCCCTTCCTTTTCCCCTGATGGTTTCCCACTGGCATCGTCAATAATCCTATCCAACAACGGGACCCTGTGCCCGGCAAACCGATAGCGATCAACGACAGAAGCCTGCAAGAGCGGAGAAATCAAGATGAACGTGAAGAAATTTACAGCGGCGACTTCCCGTGAGGCCCTGCGCAAAGTGCGCGATGCCCTGGGACCGGACGCGGTCATCCTGTCGAACCGCCCGGTCGATGGCGTGGTGGAAATCCTGGCGCTGGACAACGACGACGTCGCCTCGCTGGCTTCGCCGTCGCCGGAATCGGAAATGGCCGCGCCGCGCCCGAACCTGCGCATGCAGGAGCCGGCGTTCGACGACTTCGAGCCGGCTCCTGCTCTTGCTCCGGCGCCGGCACCGACCCCGCGTCCGGCGGCCCGCCCGGCGCCGCGCGTTTTCCAGGAAGCCCCGGCCGCCCGCCAATCGTTGAATCCGCTCTACGAGATGGACGAGCCGGCCGCACCGGCCGTACCGCCGACCTACGCCAACCGCCGCGCCCCGCAACCGGAAGCACCGGCCTTCGACATGGCCGCGATGACGGCGATGATGTCGGCCGCGATCGCCCAGGCGAAAGAATCCGCCGCCGCCGAAATGCACGGCATGATGAACGAGATCCGCGCCATGCGCGGCATGATGGAATCGCAGCTGGCCGAACTGTCGTGGGGCACCACCCAGCAGCGCGAGCCGCAGAAGGCCGCCGTGCTGCGCGAGATGCTGGCCGCCGGCTTTTCGGCGAGCCTGTCGCGCTACTTGATCGACAAGCTGCCGGCCGGCAAGGATGCCGCCGAGTCGCTGCGTTGGGTCAAGACGGTCCTGGCACGCAACATCACGACGATGGCCGACGAGGATGCGATCCTCGACCGCGGCGGCGTGTTCGCGCTGGTCGGCCCGACCGGCGTCGGCAAGACGACGACCACCGCCAAGCTGGCGGCACGCTGCGTGATGCGCCACGGCCCGGAAAAGCTGGCGCTGATCACGACGGACGCCTACCGTATCGGCGGCCACGAGCAGCTGCGCATCTACGGCAAGATCCTGGGCGTGATGGTGCACTCGGTGAAGGACGAGGCCGACCTGCGCATCGCCCTGAAAGAACTGCGCAACAAGCATACCGTGCTGATCGACACGATCGGCATGTCGCAGCGCGACCAGATGGTGACGGAGCAGGTCGCCATGCTGACGGAGTCCGGCGCCGACGTGAAGCGCCTGCTGTGCCTGAACGCAACGTCGACCAACGAAACGCTGAACGAAGTCGTGCGCGCCTACCAGGGCACGGGCCTGGCCGGCTGCATCATGACCAAGATGGACGAAGCCGCGTCGATCGGCAACGTGCTGGACGTGCTGGTGCGCCAGAAACTGAACCTGTACTACATCTCCAACGGCCAGCGCGTGCCGGAAGACCTGCACCTGGCCGACCGCGCGATGCTGGTCGACCGCGCCTTCCGCGCCAAGCGCGACGCCGCCGCCCAGTTCACCGACGCCGACCTGCCGCTGATGATGTCCGGCCTCGGCAACCTGAACAACGACCGTTCGCTGCGCGAGGTGTACGTTGGCTAGTTTCGACTTCGACCAGGCGGAGGGCCTGCGCCGGATGCTGGCCGGCCCCAAGCCGCGCATCGTGACCTTCCTCTCCGCCACGCCCCAGGACGACAAGGGCGCCATGCTCGTCAACCTGGGCGCCTCGCTGGCCCAGTCCGGCAACGACGTGATGATCGTCGACGCCTGCACGCGCGACTACGGCGTCGCCCAGCGCCTCGGCGTCGACCGCGGCCCCAGCCTCCTGCAGGTGGCGCGCCAGGAATGCGCGCTGAACCAGGTCATCCACCCGGTGCCGCAGGGCTTTTCCGTCGCGACGATGGCGCGCTCGGCTGTTGCCAGCGCGGACGAGGCGCGGCGCCTGGCCAAGACGTTCGACGTGCTCGTCAAGCAGGCCGGCAGCATCATCATGGTCGACGGCGAGTTCTCGGAGGACGGCATGTTCCCCGTGCCGATCATGGCCTCGTCCGAGATCGTCGTGCAGGTGTCGACGAGCGCCGCGTCGATCACGAATGCCTATGCATTGATCAAGCGTTTGTCGCAGCATCTCGGCCGCCGCCCGTTCGGCATTCTTGTCACGGGCGCTACCGAAGCCGAAGCGAAGGTGGTATACGATAATATGTCATCCGCAGCAACTCGTTACTTGGCGGTAACGTTGAGCTCCATGGGCTCCGTACCGGCGGACGAGTACCTGCACCGCGCCGCGCGCCTGGGCCGCGCCGTGGTCGATGCATTCCCGCTGGCCGGCGCGTCGGTGGCGTTCCGCCGCCTGGCCGGGCGCTTCGCGCGCACCGGCGTGCAGCAGGGACGGGCCGCCTGAAGCGGCGAAGAATAATTAATTACTGGAACCATGTACACGGTCAAAGGGAAAGCGGACAAAAATTCTTTGCTGACGGAACACATGCCGTTGGTGAAGCGTCTCGCCCACCAGATGAAGGCCAAGCTCCCGCCGTCCGTCGAAGTCGATGACCTGGTACAGGCCGGCATGATGGGCCTGCTCGATGCGATCAACCGCTACGAGGAGAACCACGGCGCGCAGTTCGAGACCTATGCGGTGCTGCGCATCCGCGGCGCGATGCTGGACGAGCTGCGCAGCAGCGACTGGATGCCGCGCTCCACGCGCGCCAACATGCGCAAGGTCGAGACCGCCATGGCCGCGCTGCAACAGCAACTGGGCCGTCCGCCCAGCGAATCGGAGGTCGCGAAATCGCTCAAGCTGTCGCTGGCCGATTACCAGGACCTGCTGGGCGATTCCGGCGGCCACCAGCTCGTGTACTACGAAGACTTCCACGACGACGAGGGCGGCGACAGCTTCCTCGACCGGCATGCCGTGGACGACGCCGATCCACTGAAGAGCCTGCTCGACACGGACTTCCGCCAGACCGTCATCGATGCCATCGACGCGCTGCCGCCGCGCGAGAAGATGCTGATGGGCCTGTACTACGAAGAAGAACTGAACCTGAAGGAAATCGGCGCCGTGATGGGTGTGTCGGAATCGCGCGTCTCGCAGTTGCACACGCAGGCCGTCGCGCGCCTGCGTACCTATCTGCGGGAGCGTTCGTGGACCTGACCAGCCTGCTCGGTCTCTTGCTGGCGCTGGCCGGGATCTTCGTCGGGCACACGCTCGACGGCGGCAAGTTTTCCTCGCTGATCCAGCCCGCCGCCTTCGCCATCGTCGTCGTCGGCACGTTCGGCGCCGTGCTGCTGCAGACGAAGTCGCAAGCCTTCATGCGCGGCATCCGCATGCTGCGCTGGGTATTCGTGACCCCGCCCGACCGGCGCCAGGCGCTGGCCCGCGAAATCCATTTGTGGAGCCTGTCCGCGCGGCGCGACGGGCTCCTGTCGCTCGAGCAGTACATGGCCAAGGCCGATCCGTTCGTCCAGAAGGGCCTGCGCCTCGTCGTCGACGGCATCCACCCGGACAAGCTGCGCAGCCTGATGCACACGGAAATCAACAACTACGAGTTCCGCGAACGCCAGGCCGCGCGCATCTGGGAATCGGCGGCCGGCTATGCGCCCACCGTCGGGATTCTCGGCGCCGTGCTGGGCCTGATCCACGTGATGGAAAACCTGTCCGACCCGTCCAAGCTCGGCGCCGGCATCGCCGTCGCGTTCGTGTCGACCGTGTACGGCGTGGGCCTCGCGAACCTGTTCTTCTACCCGGTCGGCAACAAGATCAAGGGCATCGTCTCCGAGCGCGTGGCCCAGTACGAGATCCTGGCCGACGTCTTCCACGACATCGCCACCGGCGACTACACGCGCGTGCTCGACGAGCGCGTGGCGTGCCTGCTGGCCGAACACTGATCGCGAGCCATGGCGCGCCGCAAGAAGTACGAGCAGGACAACGAGAACCACGAGCGCTGGCTGATCTCGTACGCCGACTTCATCACCTTGCTGTTCGCGTTCTTCGTCGTGATGTACGCGGTGTCCGTGGTCAATATTGGCAAGTACACGGTGCTGTCGGAAGCGCTGGGCGACGCGTTCGGCGGCCGCGGCGCGGCGAACAAGTCGAACACGATGGTCGAGGTGGAGGCGCTGCCGCTGTCGGCCATCCTCGCCCACAAGCGCGCGGAGGCCGCCAAGCGCGACCGCGAGCGCCTGGAGCTGCTGGCGCGCAAGCTGGACAGCATCCTCAAACCCCTCGTCAACAGCGGCAAGATGCGCGTGACGCAGACGGCGCGCGGCGTCACGCTCGAGATCAACGCCAGCGTCCTGTTCGACGAGGGCGATGCCGTCCTGACGACGGCCGCGCGGGAGACGCTGGGCACCGTCGCCGGCCTGCTGAAGGACGATACCCACGGCATCGAAGTGGAAGGTTTTACGGACGACACGCCGATCCGCAACCCGGCGTTCGCCTCGAACTGGGAATTGTCGGCCGTGCGCGCCACGACCGTCGTGCGCCTGTTCGCGGCGAACGGGGTGGCCGAAGCGCGCCTGGCCGCCGTCGGGCGCGGGGCCAACAGGCCGATCGCATCGAACGACGACCCCGTCGGGCGCGCGCGCAACCGGCGGGTGGCGGTCACGATCCTGTCCGGCGCCAATACCTGACAGGGCCGCGTTACAATCGTTCCAACGCGACAGCAATGTCGAGCGAACGAGGAAAGCGGATGAACCTGCACGCAAGCCTGAGCGTCGACGCGAGGCATGACAAGGTATGGATCACCTTCAAGGCGGAAAACCGCGGCGAGCGCCGGGTCTGGCTGCCGCGCGCGCTGACTGACGATCCCCGGCCCGCCGGCCGCGTGTTCGACGTCCGCGTGCATCCCGGCGGCGCGCCCATTCCCTACGTCGGCGCCAACGCGGCGCGCGGCGGGGCCGACTGGTTCGAGCTGCCGCCGCATTCGGCCCACACGCACACGGTCGACATCACGGCCGACTACGCGTTCCGGCCCGGCGACCACACCTACGAGCTGCGCTATGCAGGCCTGGCGCTGGCCGACATCCACCATCCCGACGCCACGACGCCGCTCGTCACCGAGCCCGTGCTGTTCCGCCACATCGCGCCCTAACGGCGGCGCACGTTCCGGTAGGGCGTGTTCTCGCCGAAGTATTCGTGCGAATCGGCATTGTCGATCGCACGGTCGGGATGGCTGCCCGCCAGCGCGGCGGCCGCGCCCTGGCCGTAGGCCCAGTCGTCCGTTCCGGCCACGGCCGTGAAATGGCTCATCTCGTGCACCAGGGTGCCGCCCTTCGAATCCGTGCCGGTCATGGGCGCGGTCCAGAACGCCTTGCACACGTGGATCGTGTACGGTTGATTCGGATAGACGTACGCGTACCAGGATTGGGTGCATCCGCAATCGACCGTGATGGGCCGGGTGGCGAAGGCGTCGCGGATGGCGTCGAAGTGACGGGCGACGGTCGCCGTGCGGACATCGTCCGGCGGGCCGAACCAGTTCGTGTAACGGTCCGCCGGCGCGCCGGCCCGCAAATACGTATCCGCATCCTGCGCCATCGACCGGGCAGCCTGGACGCTGGCGGCGATGCTGTCCTGTTGCGCGTTCGAGCAGTGGCCGAACGTGAGACCGCTGCCGGCGGGCAGGGCGCCTGCGCCGGGTTCGTAGCTCGACTCCGGCATGCCGCGCGGCAGCCGGCCATCGATCCAGACCGACGCCGCGAGCGGCGCTGTCGCGGATTGCAGCCGGTCGGCCCGGTAGCGTATGGTGTAGGCGCCCGTGATGTCCATGCGGTAGAGCGCCGACAATTCCACGCGGCCGCTCCGCGCCGTGCCTGGCGCGAGTGCGATGAGATCGGCGGACGTGGGCGGCGCCCGCTTGACCTGGATGCCGAGATAGCTGACGGGCAGGCCGTCGCGCGTGACGTCGAACAGCGGCGCCTGCACGCCGGCGAACGGCGTCTGCCACTTCGGCAGGTACTGCCAGGTGCGCGACGTGTTGCGGATCGTCACCGTGACGATGATGTCCTGGTTCCGTGCGAGACTTTGCCGCGCGGGCGTCACCTCGACGACGATGCCGCCCGGCGGCGCCGCCCGCCCGATGCCGCTCAGCAGGGTGGCCAGCAGGAACGCGGCCCGGTAGGCGTTACGGTTCATGACTTCCTCCAACCGCAGTCGAAACCTTTCTTGTAGCGCGACGTCCCTTGCTCGATCTTGCAAATTCGCAATATTTGTCGCCGCGACATCGCCATATTGACGTTCAATTTGGTACATTGATGCAACATATTGAACGTTGCCGTAAGTATTGCTCGATCTATATTTAATAAACTGTTATCATGTATTGACTCTCTGGTTATAAAAGTTTCATTGGGGAATCTCTTCCTTCCATGCCGGCGCGGCCTTGCCCCCGGCGTCAATCGCTTCAGCACATGAATATCGAGCACGACAGCCGGGTATCCCGCATGAGCGGACTTCGCACGCACAGCCGGCCATTCGCGGGCAGGGCGGCATGAGGCGGCAAGCGCGCAAGATTCCGTCCACGGTACGGCTGTCCATCCTCACCACCTTGCTGGCGCTGTTCATGGCCTGGCTCGCGCTCGGCAACGCGGCGCGCCTGCCGTGGAATCCGCACTGGTACCTGACGGCGCACACGGCGATGGAAGTGTTTTCCGTCGTCGTGGCCATGCTCGTGTTTTCCACCGGCTGGCACGGCATCGGCCGCGACATGCCGATCCGCGTGGCTTTGCTGTCGCCTTCCGCGCTCGCCGTCGGCCTGCTCGACATCGGCCACCTGATGTCGGTCCACGGCATGCCCGGCGTGGCGGGGCCGGGGTCGGTCGGGCGCGGCATCGAATTCTGGCTGCTGGCCCGCCTCGTCAGTGCCGCGGCGCTGCTCGTCGCCGCGTTCGCGCCGCGCGAGCGGACCGTCGGCCGGCGCGTGCGCGGCTGGGCGCTGCTGGCGGCGCTGGGCATCGTCGCCCTCGGCTTCTGGGTGGCCGTGGCCGATCCGCTGGCGCTGCCGGCGACGTACGTGCCGGGGCAGGGGCTGACGCCATTCAAGATCGGGTGCGAGCTCGTGCTGATCGCGCTGAATGCCGTCGCCGCGCTGTTCCTGCTGCGCCGCGCGCTCGTCACGCGCCTGCGCACCGACCGCTACCTGGCCGCCACGGCCGCCGTGATGGCCCTGGGCGGCGTCAGTTTCACGCTGTACGAGCGTCCGGACGACGTCGTGAACATGGTCGGCCATGTGTACAAGGTGATCGCGTACCTGTGCCTGCACCGTGCGATCTGGGTGGCGGCCGTGCAGGCGCCCTACCTGCGGCTGCAGCGTTCGGAGCGTTCGCTGGCCGAGAGCGAGGCGAGCTTTCGCAGCCTGATGGAATGCGCGCCGGACGCGATCCTGCTCGTCGGCGCGGAAGGGCGCATCACGATGATGAATGCGCGCGCGGAGAGCCTGTTCGGCGTCGCGCGCGAGACGGCCGCCGGCCTGCCGCTGGACGTGCTGGTGCCGGCCGCCGCCGGCGACGCCGAACTGGATTGCCGCCGTCTGTACGGCGCCGCCTTCCCGGCCGAGGTGCGCCGTGCCGGCATGCCGAGCGGGCAGCAGGTGGCCATCGTGCGCGACCTGTCCGAGCGGCGCCGGCTCGAGCGCGCGCTCGTCGAGCAGCTGACCCATGACGCGCTGACGGGCCTGCCGAACCGCAACCGCATCCTCGAGACCCTGGACGAGGCCATCGCCGGCGCGCGCCAGGACGGGCGCACGCTCGCCGTGCTCGTGTTCGACCTGCACGAATTCCGCAAGATCAACAGCGGCTACGGCTATGGCGGCGGCGACGACGTGCTGCGCGAATGCGTGGTCCGCCTCTCCGGCCTGCTGGCCGGCGGCGACATGCTGGCGCGCCAGGGCGGCAATGAATTCATCGTCGTGCAGAAACAGTCCGGCGAGACCTCGGCCGCGGCGCTGGCCGCTCGGCTGCTGGCGTCGATGCGCGAGCCGTTCCTGCTCGACGGCCAGCGCGTGTTCCTGGCCGCCAGCGTCGGCATCGCACTGCTGCCGGCAAGCGGCTGCGGCGCGCACGAACTGCTGCAGATGGCGCAGGTGGCGATGGCCGCCGCGCGTGCCGAGGGTCCGGCGCGCTACCGCTTCCACACGGACGCGATGGCGCAGGCGATCCGCGAGCGGGTCGACCTGGAAGCGCTGCTGCGCCATGGCATCGAGCGCAACCAGTTCGCGCTGCAGTACCAGCCGCGCGTCGAGCTGGCAAGCGGCGCCGTGCTCGGCGTGGAAGCCCTCGTGCGCTGGCGCCATCCGGTGCTGGGCCTCGTGCCGCCGGCGCGCTTCATCCCGCTGGCGGAAGAGACGGGCCTGATCGACGATCTCGACATGTGGGTGCTGGACGAAGCTTGCGCGCGCGCGGCCGCCTGGCGCGCGCAGGGATTGCCGCCGCTGCGCGTGTCCGTCAACCTGTCGGCGCGCCAGTTCCAGCAGGCCGGCCTCGCGCAGCGCGTCCAGGCCGCGCTGGCGAAAAGCGGCCTGCCGCCGCATTGCCTGGAGATCGAGATCACGGAGTCCACGGTCATGCGCGACACGGGCGAGGCGGCGAGCGTGCTGCGCTCGCTGAAGGCGCTCGGCGTGGCGCTGTCGATCGACGACTTCGGCACCGGCTATTCATCGCTCAGCTACCTGAAGCGCTTCCCCATCGACGTGCTGAAGATCGACCGCTCGTTCGTCAGCGACGTGACGACCGACCCGAACGACGCGGCGATCGCGTGCGCCATCATCGCGCTCGCGCATACGCTGAACCTGGAAGCGGTGGCGGAGGGTGTCGAGACGGCCGAGCAGGCCGCCTTCCTGCGCGAGAATGGCTGCGATGAAATCCAGGGTTATTACTTCAGCCCGCCCGTGTGGCCGGAGCAGATCGAACGGATGTTCGCCGAGGATGTCGGCGTGACGTTTTAACCGACCACGAACCGCCGCGACGGCCCCGTTGCCATGGTCTGGCCGGCCGGGCCGTAGACGCCGGCCGCGCCCGCGCCGGGACCGCGCAATTCGGAGAGTGCCGCCTGGGTCTGGCCGAGCTGGCGGTTGACGAGCATGCCGTTGACGCGGTTGAGTTCCTTCGCTTCGCGGGTCAGGGCCAGGAGGTGGTTCCAGGCGTCGCGATGCTCGGCGTTGCCGCCCACGGCCAACCAGGGTTCCATGCCCGCTTCGCCGGCGGGGAAGCCGGCGGCGCCGAGGGCCTTGTGGCGCACGCGCGACAGGGTCGCGGCACGCTGCGCCAACTGCAGCTTGTTGGGGGTGAGGGTCGAGAGACCATCGGCATCCGCACTGATCAGGAGCTGTTGCTCGGTTTTCATCAGCTCCACGATGGAACCGATCACTTGCTGTTCGTCGCGCAGGGTTGCGCCAGGGGATGCAATGGCCATTGGTTATCTATTGTTTGCGGGAATGCAGCAGATCGCGCACTGTATCCAACAGGCCGTCCGCCACTTTCTCGGAATTGACGTGGAACTGGCCATCCGCGATGGCCGCCTTGATGCGTTCGACCTTCTTGCTGTCGAACACTTGACTGGTACTGCCGGCCGCGAGGGCCTGGCCCTGGGAAGACAGGCGTACGGTGTCGGTCGCTGCGGGCGTGATGGATTTCGCGGCGGCCGCGTCGCTGCTCTTCGCAGTCGTGGCCGGCGTGTTGTTGGCCTGAACGCTCGCGTTGTTCTTGAGTGTATCGTTGATTTTCACAGCATCATCCTTCTCAGGTCGGAGCAGAAAGCCCGGGATCTGCCTTCAGTATCGGCGGCCTTGCCAAAAACTTTAGGGGATATCAAAGAAAGTGCGGCCGCATGCCACACTTTCAACGCCCGTGCTCCTGTGCTGTCATCAAAACGCCACTTCGACCATCCCGCCACTCCGCGCCGTCCCGCTCACGACCGAGCCGGACGGCGTGCGCACCTGCACGATCTGGCCATCGCCGGCGTTGCCGATGGCCTTGCCTTCGGCTGATACTGAAAATCCATTCCCGCTAGAAACCAGGCGTACGGCCTGGCCTTGCTGCACGACGGGCCGGCTGCGCAGCGTGTCCAGGCGCAGCGGGGTGCCGGCCGCGAGCGACACGGTCGGCGTGCGGCCGATCGCCTGGGCCATGTCCGTGATGATGCCGTTCGGCATGGCGGCGATGTCGCCTTTCACCAACACGAGCTGGCTTTGTTCGATGGGCTGACCCTGGGCCAGCGGCAGCGCGGCGGCCACGTAGTCGGCCTGCACGTTCACCTGCGCCTGCACGAAGATCGTCCAGTTCGACGGGGCCGTGCAGCGCACGCCCACCGTCGTCTTGCCCCAGGCGCGCGCGCCCGGCTGCAGGAACGCTTCCGGCGCGGGACAGGCGGCGAGGGCCGTGCGGGCGTCGATCGCGCCCGCTTTCACGGTCACGGTGCCGGGCAGGCCGGCCGTCTGCGTCTGCAGGAATTGCTCGACGACGGTGCGCAGGGCGTTGATATTCTGGCGGCCGCTGGCGGGCGTCGTCTGCGCGTGCGACAGTGCGGCGGTGCCGATGAGCAGGGCGGTAAGGAGCGTGCGTTTCATGAATGGATTCGTGATACGGGTTTTTGCGACGGTGCCATCTTAGGCCCCGCATGCCGCCATCGAATCGCTGAATAGCCGGGTTTTGGGTCGCTTTATTGCCCGATTGGAAGAGTCCGCCCATCCGTATGATCCATCCTGTCCACCACCAGATGCCTGGAGTAATCATGATCGGCAAACTCGACGAGTACCTGCGCTTCAATGAAACCGCGCTGAGCCTGCGCTCGCAGCGCCAGGAATTGCTCGCGTCGAATATCGCCAACGCGGACACGCCGAATTTCAAGGCGCGCGACATCGATTTTTCCAGCGCCCTGCAGGGTGCGCTGTCGCGTGCGGCGAACACGGGACCTTTGACGACGACGGCCGGCGCCCATTATCCGAACGGCCAGGCGGCCGCCGACGGCAAGACCCTGGGCGACGGCGCCACGCCCGTGCTGTACCGCACGGTGACGCAGGGCGCCGTCGACGGCAACACGGTCGACATGGACACGGAACGCACCCAGTTCGCCGACAACGCGCTGCGCTACGAAGCCGGCATCACGATGATCAACCAGCAGATCCGCAACATGCTCGCGGCCATCCAGGGAGGCCAGTAATCATGTCCTTATTTAATGTCTTTAACGTTGCCGGCTCGGCGATGAGCGCCCAGGCCCAGCGCCTGAACACGACGGCCAGCAACCTCGCCAACGCCGACAGCGCGACGAGCGCCACGGGCGAGGCCTACCGCGCCAAGCAGGTCGTGTTCGAGGCCGTCCCGATGGACCAGGGCACGGGCGTCAAGGTACGCGAAGTGGTCGAGGACGCCTCGCCCCTGAAGCAGGTGTACGACCCCAAGAATCCCCTCGCCGACGACAAGGGCTATGTGTCGATGCCCAACGTGAACGTGGTCGACGAGATGGTCAACATGCTGTCGGCGTCGCGCTCGTACCAGACGAACGTCGAGACCATGAACGCGGCCAAGACCATGCTGCTCAAGACACT
Source organism: uncultured Massilia sp. (assembly GCA_966212555.1). Lineage (GTDB taxonomy): Bacteria > Pseudomonadota > Gammaproteobacteria > Burkholderiales > Burkholderiaceae_D > Telluria. The sequence continues at coordinate 1,777 of CBIHRX010000008.1, read as the reverse complement.
GACCCTCGGCCAGTAATCCGATCCACCCTTTCTGACACGCTCCCATGGCGACCGTAACCGATACCACCAGCACCCCCATCACCGACCTGATGTCGACGATGAACGCGAAGAAGGCGACCAGCACCGACAGCGTCTCCGCCGACACCGACAAGTTCATGACCCTGCTGGTGACCCAGCTGCAGAACCAGGATCCGCTGAACCCGATGGACAACGCCCAGATGACGAGCCAGCTCGCGCAGCTGCAGACCGTGACGGGCGTGAACAAGCTGAACACGACCCTGGAATCGCTGCAGTCCAGCTACAAGAGCTCGGAAGCGATGCAGGCGACCGGCCTGATCGGCCACGGCGTGCTCGTCGACGGCAGCGGCGTCACGCTGTCGAGCGGCAAGGCGATCCTGGGCGCGGAACTGGCCACCGATGCCGACAATGTCAAGATCGTCATCAGCGATGCCAAGGGCAACGAGGTGGACACGATCGACCTGGGCGCGCAGAAGGCCGGCGTCCTGCCGCTCGCCTGGGACGGCGTGCCCGATCCGAAGAACCTGGACAGCAACGGCAAGCCCGTCACGCTGGCCGACGGCAATTACACGTTCAAGGTCGTGGCGACGCGCGGCGGCGCCAACCTGACCGACGCGAAGGGCCTGTCGTTCGACAGCGTCGCCAGCGTCACCACCAACAGCACCGATGGCGTCAAGGTGAACCTGTCCGGCAAGGGCGCGCTCACGCTGGCCGACATCAAGCAAGTCCTCTAAGCGCGGCCGGACCCGCCAAACGAACGAATAACAGGAGCACAACATGTCCTTCCAACAAGGCCTGAGCGGCTTGAACGGCGCAGCGAAATCGCTGGACGTCATCGGCAACAACATCGCCAACTCGAGCACCGTCGGCTTCAAGGGCTCGCAAACGCAATTCGCGGACGTCTACGCCCGCTCGCTGAACGGCGCGGGCGCCACCCAGGCCGGTATCGGCGTGAGCGTGGCGGCCATCGCCCAGCAGTTCACCCAGGGTAATATCGAGACGACATCCAACCCGCTCGACATCGCCATCAACGGCGGCGGCTTCTTCCGCACCGAGATTTCGGGCACGGTCCAGTACACCCGCAACGGCCAGTTCTCGCTGGACAAGAACGGCTACATCGTCACGCCGCAGGGCGCCAACGTGACGGGCTATGGCGTCGCCGCGAACGGCCAGATCCTGGCCAGCACGCCGACCCCGCTGAAGATCAGCACGGCTGACATGAAGCCGGTCGCGACCACCAAGGTCGACACGTCGATCAACCTCGACTCGCGCGAGACCGTTCCGACCAACTTCCCGTTCAACGCCAACGACGCGACCACGTACAACAAGCAGGTGCCGGTCAGCGTGTACGACACCCTGGGCAACGAGCACACGATGTCGATGTTCTACGTCAAGACGGGTTCGGGCACCTGGGACGTGTACGCCGGCGCCGACGGCACCGAGCTCACCAACGTCAACGTGGCCAAGGCCGCCACGGGCAACGCGGCGGCACAGACGGCACGCGACGCGTGGACCGCGGCCACGAAGGCGTCGCCGCAGGACCCGGCCGCCGTCGCCACCGCGCTGGCCAACTACGCCGCCGCGGCGTCCGCGGCCGTCACCGGCGCCGCGACCACCGCCGGCGCCACCGCGGCCACCGTCACCGCCATCCAGACCGCCGCCACCGACGCGGGCAACACGGCGGGCTATACCCCGGACCAGGTCGACAAGGACATCGCCGCCGCCGTGTCCGTGCCGTCGGTCCCCATCGGCACGCTGA
>CBIHRX010000007.1:0-53963 GCA_966212555.1 uncultured Massilia sp. | reverse complement strand
CCGACATGGATTCGTCCACGCAGCACAATGCCGCCCTCGTCGAGGAATCGGCGGCCGCCGCCACCGCGCTGCGCGACCAGGCCGACAAGCTGGCCGAGGTGGTCAGCCTGTTCCACATCGGCGGCCAGGCCATGACGGCACCGAAGCCCGCGCCCGCCCTTGCACCGGTACCCACGCGCGCCGTCGTGCCCGTGAAGACGAGCATCCGCAAGCCGGCACCGAAAGCCGCCGCGACCGAGGAGTGGGAAACGTTCTGAAGCCGTCCGTGCGTTCCCGCCCGAACCGGCGCGCCGGACTCGGGTTATCCTTCTCCCTCCGGTCAAGAATGAGGCAAGGAGAAGGGATATGTCCTACGAGGAACGCGACGACTACGGCATGTACAAGAACAAGCACGGCAAGGGACCGGGCCCGGAACTGATGGGCGCGAACACCCTGCTCGGCGACCACGTCCACAACCTGCAGAACGAGCACCTGGGCGTCATCAAGGAATTCATGGTGGACATGCGCACGGGTGCCATCGCCTACGCCGTGATGTCGTCCAGCCGCTTCCTCGGGCTGGGCGAAAAGCTCTTCGCCGTGCCCTGGCAGGCGCTGGCGCTGGACCCGCAGCACAAGCGCTTCACGATGGACATCCCCAAGGAGCGCATCGAGCGCGCACCGGGCTTCGATAGCGACCACTGGCCGGACATGGCCGATACGCGCTGGATGGGCGAGGTGCACGCGTACTACGGCACCTCGCCGGCGTCCGCCTGACTGGAGACCTCCCCGACTTACGTCGTACGATAATTGTCCAGGCTCGATTTGAGCTTGGCACCGCAGCTCGTCACGTCGTCCTCGAAGGCAATCGAGACGCCATCGACGCGATGATGTGGTGAGCCGCTGGCGATCGTGCAACCGCTGTGACCTTGAACGGGACAACTGCACGCGTCGCCAACACAAGCCACCGGAATGCCATTTACCTTGAAATGGCTGGTACGGGCACTGATCACTTTCCCACCGTGACTTGTCGCGTCGCCAAGCCGAATCACATTGCGCATATTTGCCCCGATCAGTGCGGTGCTGCCGCCTGGTCTTTCACAGCCGACGCTTCTCCTTCCCGAAGAACAGCCCCAACTGTCGGCGGCTTGTAATTGTCGGGGTCGACAGCTGGCTTCACCTGGTGCTTGAACACATCCCGGCCCTTTTGCTTGTTCAGGGAGGCCTCGGTCGGCGGGCTGATGAAGACAATGCTCGCACCTGCGGGGTCGCGCAGATTGATCGCTGCCGACGTGCCGCCGTGAATATAACTACCCATTACTCCCAGCGCCATCTGCATGAAGAATGTGCTGGCACCAGTATTGCCGAGGCGGCGATCGGTATTGATGAATTGCGCCGTCTTGCCTGTATCGATTTCGGGACCGCCCTGCGCGGCATAGGCGTGCAGCACACCTTCCAGGGTGATCTGCTGCTCGACATGGTTACCGAACGCGCCGACGATCCGGGCCGGACCTTTTGCGCGCTCCGCGTCAGGCAGCGTCTGTAACGCTTGCTCCCAGCCGGCTTCCAGGATCTTCTGTCGCGCCTCGCGCCGCTTTACCGGTTGGCCGTGCTCGTCCTCGAACTTCACGAAAACGGGGCGGTGGATGTAGCCGAGCGAAGGCAGGTTGTCGAAGGCTTCCATCTGATTGCGGTTCCACGGGACGGGGAACCAAGGGGTCGGCTTCCAGTCCTTTGGCGGATCGTTCAGCCAGCGGCGGAAGGCGGCCAGGGAGATGTCGGCTTCTTGCTTGTCGAAGACCGGGTGCTTGGCGAAGACCGCGGCGCCCTTCAGCCATTCGGCGGTAGTAGGATTGCGGCCGCCGTCGAATTGTTCCGGGTGGGCCAGTTTTGCCGGCGTTGGTGCTGACTCCTTCAGGTGGTAGTACATCTTTCGAAGATTTTCCTGCAGATAGTCGTTGGCCGGGTCGTCCCATACGTAAGGTCGCAACGGCTCGACCCGCTCGCGCCGCGCCAAGACGAAAACAGCTGTGGCATCGGGCATGTCGGGGATATAGTAGCCATCCCTGATGAGCCGCGGAGCCTCTGGCGGAAGATCACCATCGCGTGTGGCCGAGCTGTCGTCCGCCAGAAGGATGACATATGGCAGGTCCGGGTGGCTGTCGAAAAACGCGAACACCTGTTCCAGCAACTGGTCGGGGCGTTCGCTCAGCTGCCATGGTCCCGTGACGAACAGATGCCATGCCATGCCGGTGGTTTCCGCGCTGGCGGCCAGTCCGGCGATCGGCCGAAGCTCGCTCGGTTGTTGCGCAGGATCGGGAATCGGACTTCCAGCATAAAAGCTGGGGACACCCCAGAACATCGGGGATGACTCGGCACCGTTTTCCAATGCGTCGCAGGCACGTCCACCGCTCGCGCCAATCTTGTCGTTAGCCGCCCATTCGTATTTGTTAGGATCCTGCTCGCGGATGGTGGTGAAGGGCGTCCCCATCTGAAGGACGTCCCACAGCTTCCCCTGCCGGTATTTTTCGTAGGTCACCCCAAGGCCGATCACTTCCAGCACATATTCGCGACGTGCCTTCCCGGCATGGGCGGCGGCTTCCTGTTCCTGGAGTTGCTGGTTTTTCTGCTGCCATTCGCGCTCGCGCGCGTTAGCGGCAAATGAAGCGTAAAACCATTTGCCACCAAACAGCAGGATGACCATCACTAGCGGCACACCGAACCAACGCATTCTATCCATCGTCGTCTCCACGCTGACATTTGCCAGCTCCGGGTGCAAGACCCGAAGATCGAGCATCATCCACAATAGGCATACAAAGGGAAAAGCGATGACCGCACCGACGAAATACCGCCACGTCGTGGGCCGCTTGACGTCACTCGCAACCACGGTCGCCGGACTGCTCATGACGTCACCTTCATGTCGCTCGTCTGGGCTACGCGTTTTCCGGCCGTGGTCTCGGACACGACGATGTCCCACAGTTTGCCCGTCAACAGCGGAAGGCATGGAGGCAAGTTGCCGAAGCTGTAGTACTTTGCGTTGCCTTCGATGAGCTCACGTCGCCACGGCGGTTCGCACTGGAGGTAGGCACCGAAATCGGTCACGAACTTCTCCCATCTCAATATGCCGGGACGCGGTTTTTCCTTTGAATCTGGCATCTTCAACCGCCAATCCGCCACCGCACACAAATACGCATAAAACCTGGGATCACTGGACGCCTTCCCGCTCCCGATCGCGACATCATAAGCGGTCACCTGGCGATGGTTGCTGGCGCTATCGAAGATAGCACTGTGAAAGGACTTGGCACCCAATTCATGCTGCCAGCGCCGGCGCGCCACGTTCGGACTTTCGCCGATGACCGCGAGCACCCTGCCGTCTGGATGACGAATGGCGCTCAATACCGTGAACCTGTCGTCTGGATTGGAATTGTTCGGATTCTTTTCGGCGTTGTACGCGGCCTCCATGCGTTGCAGCTCGCTCTTTCCCAGTATTTGCGGCGATGCCGGATGCGTGACATATCCGGCCGGGTCGGGGCGCTCCTCGACATGTCCCTTCATGCCGGCACTGCTCGTAATTGCGATGACAGCCGTAATCGGATCGACCTCCTCGCACGGCCCACGATCGCTCGGTTTCAGCATCGCATGGCTGGACCCGGCGGGGAGCTTGTCGGCATCGACCTGGTTGCCTCGCATGTCGGCCAGACAGGGTTTAGGGAGGGTCTCGCCATTGATGGTGCGGATACCATTGCGCTGTTCTTCCGGCGTGTCGTACCCTCGGATCGGCCACCTCGCGACCGGCAGCGAAGCACGCAGATCGCGTCCGCTGGACTCGACGTGGGCATGGTCATCCTCGCCCTTGAGACGCAACGGAAAGTCGTGCGGCGGGAGTCCGACAAGCACGGTTCCGACCTTCTGCGTGCGCGGGTCCAGGCGCTGCTTCGCGGTGAACACACGCTGGCGGAATCCCGCTCCCAACTCCGCAAAAGGCTGCCGCGCGATTTTTTCGGATTGCCACCGGGGAGCGCCTGCCATGAAACCCTTGCTGGCAGCAAAACCGCCAGCATCCAACTGTCCCTTCAACCGGGTACCGCGGATATAGTCCGGCACGCCCTGCCAGCCTATGCCTTTCATGTTGTCGAGCGCGACCGTCATGTCTTCCGGGCTGAAGTAGAGGTAAACCTTGCCCCGGTTGTCGCGGTCCTCATCCGGCTTCCAGCGCCCTTCGACCATGCCGCCGCAACTGGTCTCGTCGATCTTCGCGAATGCCGGCTCGCTTGCCTTGGCCTTGGCGACACCTTGCACGATATTGACCAGTGTCTGCAGCCTGGCGTTCAGGTTCTGTGTTCCAGATATATGGTCGTAATACGGCTTCATGACGCCATCCGTACCACCGGAAAACATATTGATAACCTTGACCTTGAAGTTCGTGTCCTCGTCGAGACCATACGGAGGATGGGTCAGAATCAGCGTGTCGGCGGTGCGCTCCCCTCGCTCGATCAGGAATGCCTGGGCGAGGAGACTGATCAGGCAGCCTTGGCTGTGCGCGACGATCGTGACCGTATCCTTCGGCTCGTAGTCGCGAATGATTGCCACCAGTGCCGCGAGGCGACGGGCAGCCAGCACCATGTACATGCGTCCCGGACCGTCACGTAACGGTCGCAACGGATCGTTCATGATGTCTGCCGGTGCACCGACGCCGCGATTCCACATGTCCGGCAAGGTGCTGGTGGCATTACCAAATGGCCCGCCTTCTTTCGACAAATCCTTGTCGAGGCGATTGCCGTAACGGTCGGTCTTCTGGCCATTGACCGTCTTCGTCTCATCCCGGACTTCGCGAAATCCCCAGTAAAAAGGAATCACCGGACTGTTCGTATCCTTTCCCACCTTACGCCTGTAGTAGACGGCATCCGGATCATCGACGACCTTCTCCTTATCGGTGGGCAGCGTGTAATCCGCAGGCTTGAAATGACGGTACAGGCGTTGCTCCAGGCCCGCACACAAGCCGACTTCGACGTCGGCATAACCGGCGCCTACATCGTTCACGCCGTGGATGATGATGATGTTGCCCGGCTGCTCACGCGGGTGTTCGATGACTTTGTCGGACACCCGTTTGTGCTGCAAGACTGTCGTAGTCGCGCTCGCCACATATTCCGGCTTCGGATATTTTCCGGCCATATCCCCTCCCAATGACGTTACTGTTCACCACCTCGCAAGAGCCCGATGTCGGCCATGTGCATCGCATCGCGTTCGATCAGGCTGGACTTGCCGTCGGCACTGCTGCGGGTCTGTAACGCCGATCCATCAGCGAGCGCGATGTTCAGCTTTGCGCCCTTGACGACTGCGCCCGGCGGCCGTTCGCCGGACTCCAGCGGGATGCCGGGCGCGTAACGGACTACGAGTTTCTGGTCCGCCTTGCCCTGTCCAAAGTTCGGGAACTGGGCCGTCATGGTCTCTGGCCCGTCATAGAGAAAGTCCGGCGCATGAAACTTGAGCGGTTGTTTACTGCCGATGACGGGCGGGCCATCGCCCAGCTTCAGGAACGACCCATCCTCTGCCACCAGCAGAATGACCTTGGCGGAGATCGTAGCAGTCCCTTCGGTTGCGGAAAGCGTCATATTCTTGGCCGAGTCGATGTTCGTATCGTCGTGCTGGCTCTGGAGCAGCAGCTTGCCGAAGTGGGCGATACCAGTCAGGCCGTCGTGGTGGGCGAACAGCGAGATACCTTTTCCCCCGTTGACGTTGAAGCGCTGTCCTGCCGTCAGTTGCAGGTGCTGCTGCGCCACGGTATCGATGTTACGTGCCGAATAGCTCACGATCGCACTGGTGCTGGCAAAGCCGATACCGGCTGGCGACGTGATACCGATGACCGGTTCGCCCGGCTCGACTGCGTCAGGAGCGGTGTTACTGCCGTCTTCCCAGTGCCTGAAGCGAGCCAGCAGTTTGTCCTGTTCGCTGGCGTCGAGCGACAGGCCATTATGTTCGGCCGCATAGCTGCCAAGTGCGCTGCATAGCTCACCGCACTCGCGCAACAAGGCCAGGAAGTCGTCGCGTGCCAGTTGCCTGCCCTTCGTGGCCGCGCCCCCCAACAATTTCCAGGAACTCAACAAGATGCCACGGGCCGCACGCATGGCGATCGCTTCCCCGCTGCGCAACTCAGCCCCTTCGCCGCGCGGAGCAGCGCCGCCGCCCTGGCGCGGCTCGGTCAAATAGCCCAGGTTCAGCTCTGTCGATGCGTGATCACTCGCCAGCTGCGCGCTGATCTGGCCCGGCGTATCGTCCAGCCGAAGCTGGTTGCCGCGTGCTCCCCGTACTTCGCGTGACCGGATGCCAGACTGATACTTCGTGTCCGGCAATCGACTTTCATAACGGAACGCAGGCGGCAATGCCGCACCGTTGAATACTTGGCCGATGATGATGGGCTTGTCTGGATCGCCACCGGCGAAGTCGACGAGTACCTCTGTGCCAACCGGAGGGAGCAAACGGGTGCCGCACTCGGCATGCGTCCCGAGCGCACTGCCAGCCCAACTGGAGGCGACGCGGACCCACGCCGAATCCCGGTCGGAATCGGAACTTCCCGCGCCTCCCGCATTCGTGTGGTCTTCCGGACGGGCGGACTGAAAGCGGATCTTGACGCGCCCCAGCTCGTCGCACCACACCTCATCGTTCGCCGGTCCGACGACGATTGCCGTCTGCAAAGCAACGACCGGCAGCGGAGCGGGCGAAGGAACGATGCGGATACCACGCCGCACACACGTAAAACGGGTTCTGAAGCGGATCGACTCGCCCTTGACGTCGGCGAAGGCAGCATCGTCTCCAGCATCCCAGCCATTAGCGTTCAACAGCCGCTCGACGCGCGCATCAATCTCGACCGGCAGATTATTCCGCGCCGCGATATGCTGGCTAGTGACCACGAAATCGCGTTGATTGGTCGGATGGGTATCGATCTCTGGATGCCCCGTAAGACTGAACCACTCACCGACCGACAGGTCGCGCACGCCACCTTCACCGTAGAAGTGCTTGGATTCATAATCGTGAAACGCCATCCGTACATCGCCCAGGTCGGAAAGGTCGCGTGCGGTGTCGCCTAGGTGAGGTGGCGCGACCCAGTAATCGTCCAGGACTGCGGCGAGATCATTTCCTTGCTCCCCTTGGTCGATCCGCGACCTCGTACGCACTGCCATGAACGCGCTGCCGGCGGGCTGCTTGTAATCCCAGCTGTATAGCGACGCACTACCCGGTCGCAGGCTACGGGCAGCTCCCCATCCATCGATTGCGTCACGTTCCTCAGTGGCGGCATCGCGGTGGAAACGCACAGTACCCGCCGTAGTCCGCGCGAGCTGGTTTGGATCGTCGAACAGCACGAGTGTGTGGCCAATAGCAGGCTCGCGTCCGGGCCGTATCTCGTGTTCAGGCAAGCCACTGCGGAACATCCACGCGACCCCTCGCCGCCAAAGCAGGCGCCGGATGAATGCAGCATCAGATTCATTGTGCTGCATGATCAGTTCGCGTTGCGGGTGCTTGTTCTCGAGCCCTGGGACGATTTCCAGGTCGAACGTCGCGCGCAGCACGCCGCTGCGCGCGTGCCATTCAGACACCAGCGCCCTGACGACATCCAATTCGCTGCGGTTACGAAACACACGCGTGTTGCTGCGGCCTTCCATGACAGACATCGCATCGCGAATGACCAACTGGTACGTCGCGAGAGCGCCATCGCTCTGGCCGGATAGAGCCTCGGTGACGATCCCGCAGACACGACGCAACTGGCCGCGATCGGTGACGATGCGCAGTTCGGCGGGCATGCCGATGAAATCCTTCAGTGCCAGACCTGCATCATCGGCCACACACAAAATGCGGTAGGCAAAACCACTGCAGATAGCTTCACTGCCGAGCACACGTTGAGGCAACAACACGTCGTCACGCTTGCCGTCGGACCGAGCCAGCGCAAGTCCTAGCGGACGTTCACGCGTGATGAGCCTGTACTCTCCCAAATCGATAGCCTGTCCCATCATGCTTCTGCCCATTGGGGATCTCCTCGATGTCAGCAGGCCATGAAGGCCAGATTGCGATCAGGACCTAAGGAAAGGCATAATGATTCACGCATGCCTGATATCTCATCATGCGTTGGCGCAATTTCAATGAAGAAATCACAAGAAATATCCGGCTAGCCAGGTTGCACAAAATGCGGACGGAGCGGTGCGACGTTATTTTCCGCCGGTTATGAGAACCGGCGGAGTGCAGCAGGGCATTGCACCCTGCAGTTTTTTTACGACTTGGGCGCCATCAAGTCCAGCAGGATCGCCGTCTCGGCCTTGATGGTATTGACGACAGTCGGCTTGAAGTCCGGCGCCCACTGCGGCGAGTGCGTCCCCGGCAGCGGCTGGCCGGCCTTCTTCGCGGCGTCCAGGCGGGCCGCGTCGACGGCGCCCACGTGCAGCAGGATCGCCTTCACACCCGGCTGCTGGCCGTACTGTGAAAAGTCCTCCGACGTCATCTTCGGCGGCATCTCCTTCACGAACTCGGGGCCCACCGCGCCCTGCACGGCCTTCACCATGCGGGCCAGCGTGTCCGGATCGTTGTAGACCGAATCCGTCCCCGTCTTGACTTCCACCAGCGGCTCCTTCGGCGCGCCGGCGGCCATCGCTTCGCCCTTCGCTTCGCGCGCGATGCTGGCCAGCACGCGCTTGCGCACTTCCGGCTTGAACGTCCGCACGGACAGTTGCAGCGTCACCTGGTCGGGGATGATGTTCGCCTGCGTGCCGCCGTGGATGCTGCCCACCGTGATCACGACCGGGTCGATCGGGTTGTTCTCGCGCGAGACGAGCGTCTGCAGCGCCAGCACGATGCGCGACGCCATCACGATCGGGTCGCGCGCCTCGTGCGGCACGGCGCCGTGGCCACCCTGGCCGAACACGGTGATGTTCACCACGTCGGACGACGCGCGGAACGGACCCGCGTGATACATGATCGTACCGGACGGCATGGACGCGTCGTCATGGAACGACAGCGCGTAATCCGGCTTCGGGAAGCGCGTGAACAGGCCATCCTTCAGCATCGCGGCAGCGCCGTTCACCGGCTCCTCGGACGGCTGGCCGACCAGCATCAAGGTGCCGCTCCAGGCCTTGCGGTTCCCGGCCATCAGCTTCGCGGTGCCGTACCACGCCGACATGTGCAGGTCGTGGCCGCACGCGTGCATCACGGAGACGGTGTCGCCGGCGGCGTTCTTCGTCGTGACCTTGCTGGCGAACGGCAGGCTCGTTTTTTCCTGGACCGGCAGCGCATCCAGCTCGGTGCGCAGCATCACGGTCGGGCCGGGGCCGTTGCGCAGGATGGCGACGACGCCGGTGCCGCCGACGCCGGTCGTGACGTCGAAGCCCAGCGCCTTCGCGCGCTCGGCCAGCTTGGCCGCGGTCTGGTGCTCGTTGAACCCGAGCTCGGGGTTGCGGTGCAGGTCCTGGTACAGCGTTTCGATGGCCGGATAGCTGGCGTTCAGCTGTTCGACGAACGGCGCGGGCAGCGCGGCGGCGCCGGCGGCATGGGTGCCGATGACGCCGGCCAGGAACAGGGTGGTGCGGAGAATGCGGGAAGATTTCATGGGGATCCGTGAACAAAAAAACGGGTGGACGATGCCGCCACCCTTTTTTACGCTAACAGATCGATCCAAATGCGACAATGGATCGTTTAACAATTCCCAGAGGGGACCTGGGGAAACTACGTAGTGGAGTGTTGCACAAAAGTTTCTTTACAGTATTTATTTATTCCAAGTGGCAAATATGGTGCGTACAATACGCGCCTTCGTTTCACAAGGAATAACGATGGGACTCATTGCAAACATGAAGATCGGCCGACGCCTCGGCCTGGGCTTCGCCCTCATCCTCGCGATGACGGTGGCCATCGCCGCGGTCGGCGCGTGGCGCCTGACCGAAGTCGCCGACTCGACCAAGGCCATGATGGCCGTGCCGCTGACGAAGGAACGCCTGATCACGGACTGGTACAGCCTGAACTACGCGTCGATCCGCCGCACCGCCGCCATCGTCAAGAGCAACGATCCGTCGCTCGGCCCCTACTTCAAGGAAGATTCTGCCGCCTCCGTGAAGCGCGCCGCCGAGCTGCTCAAGCAGATCGAACCGCTGATCGCGGCCAGCGGTCCGGAACATGACCTGTTCGCGCAGATCCTCGAACAGCGCAAGACGTACAGCGCATCGCGCGACGGCGCCGTCAAGGCCAAGGCCGACGGCAACGCGGACGACGCGGCGCGCATCCTCGACCAGGCATTCACGCCGGCCGCGCAGAAATACCAGGGCCTGCTGCAAGACCTCGTCGCGATGCAGCGCACCAGCATGGATGCCACCGCGTCCGCGATCGACGCCGAGGCGGCGGCCAGCACCCGCCTGATCGTCCTCTTCTCCACCTGCGCGCTGCTGCTGGGCGCCATCGTGTCGTGGCTGCTCACGCGCGGCATCGTGCTGCCGATCCGCGCCGCCGTTGCGGTGGCCGAGACGGTGGCGGCGGGCGACCTGACGCACACGATCGAAGCGCATACGCGGGACGAGACGGGCGCCCTGCTGCGCGCCCTGCGCCACATGAACGACAGCCTGGTGGGCATCGTCAGCCAGGTGCGCGGCGGGACCGACACCATCGCGACGGCTTCGCGCGAGATCAGCGCCGGCAACCTGGACCTCTCGGCCCGCACCGAGCAGCAGGCCGGCGCGCTGGAAGAAACGGCCGCGTCGATGGAAGAACTGACGACGACCGTGCGCCAGAACGCCGACAACGCGCGCCAGGCCAACCAGCTCGCCATCGCGGCATCGGCAATCGCCACGCAGGGCGGCGCCGTGGTCGGCGAAGTCGTCACCACGATGGGCGCCATCAACGCGTCGGCCAGCCGCATTGCCGACATCATCGGCGTCATCGACGGCATCGCGTTCCAGACCAACATCCTCGCGCTGAACGCGGCCGTCGAGGCGGCGCGCGCCGGGGAACAGGGCCGCGGCTTCGCCGTCGTGGCGTCGGAAGTGCGCAGCCTCGCGCAACGCTCGGCGGCCGCGGCGAAGGAGATCAAGGACCTGATCGCCGCGTCGACGGCGAACGTGGACGCGGGCACGAAGCTCGTCGACCAGGCCGGCGCGACGATGGAGCAAGTCGTCCACAGCATCCGCCGCGTGACCGACATCATGGGCGAGATCACGAGCGCCACGCAGGAGCAGACGGGCGGCATCGAACAGGTCAACCAGGCCATCGGCCAGATGGACCAGGTGACCCAGCAGAACGCGGCGCTCGTCGAGGAAGCGGCGGCCGCGGCGGCGTCGATGCAGGATCAGGCGGCGCAGCTGGCCGAGGCGGTCGGGGTGTTCAAGGTGGAGCGCGGGTTCAGCCTGGCTGCGCCCGTCCCGCGCCGTCCCCTGCTGGCCTGATTACCGGGCCGCGCAGTGACGGTCGATCCCGCCAAGGATCGCCTGGAACGACGCGGCCATGATGCTGTCGGCCACGCCCACGCCGAACAGCGAAGCGCCGCTGCCGACACGCAGTTCGACGTAGCACGCCGCCCGCGCGTCGGCGCCGCGGCCCAGCGCATGCTCCTGGTAGTCCATCACCTTGACGTCGAGGTCCAGCGCGTTCACGAAGGCGTCGATCGGACCGTTGCCGATGCCGTGGCGGGTCGTGCGCACGCCGTCGATCTCGATGTCGACCTCCAGCCGCGTGCCCTCCCCGCCTTCGTTCGACATCGCGTGACCGCGATAGACATGCCGGCCCGGATCCAGGTATTCGCTGCGGAAGATCGCGTAGATGTCGGCGGCGGCCACTTCGCGTCCGCTGCTGTCCGTCGCGTGCTGCACGGCGCGGCTGAATTCGATCTGCAGCCGGCGCGGTAATACAAAACCGTATTCCTGTTCGAGCAGCCAGGCGACGCCGCCCTTGCCCGACTGGCTGTTCACGCGGATCACGGCATCGTAGTTGCGTCCCAGGTCGGCCGGGTCGATGGGCAGGTAAGGCACTTCCCAGATCGCATCCGGCTTCTGCTGCGCGAAGCCCTTCCTGATGGCGTCCTGGTGCGAGCCGGAGAATGCCGTGAACACGAGGTCGCCCGCATACGGATGGCGCGGGTGGACGGGCAACTGGTTGCAGTCCTCGACGCACTGGCGCACCGCATCGATGTCGGAAAAGTCGAGGCCCGGGTGGATGCCCTGCGTGTACAGGTTCAGCGCCAGGGTGACGATGTCGACGTTGCCGGTACGCTCGCCGTTCCCGAACAAACAGCCTTCGACGCGGTCGGCGCCCGCCATCACCGCCAGTTCCGCCGACGCGACGGCCGTGCCGCGGTCGTTGTGCGGATGCACCGAGAGGACGATGGCGTCGCGGCGCGCCAGATGGCGGTGCATCCATTCGATCTGGTCGGCATACACGTTCGGCGTGCTGCATTCGACCGTCGACGGCAGGTTGACGATCATCTTTCTCTCCGGCGTCGGTTGCCAGATTGCCGAGACGGCATCGCACACCTCCTTCGCGAAATCCAGTTCCGTCATGCTGAACGTCTCCGGCGAGTACTCGAACACCCATTCCGTATCCGGGCGCGCGTCGGTCAGTTGCTTGATCAGGCGGGTGCCGTTCAGCGCGATCTGCTTGACGTCTTCCCGGGTCGCGCCGAACACGATGCGGCGGAACGCGGGTGCGATCGGATTGTAGAGGTGGACGATGGCGCGCCGCGCGCCTTCCAGGGATTCCACGGTGCGGCGAATCAGGTCGTCGCGCGACTGGGTCAGCACCTCGATCGTCACGTCGTCCGGAATGCGGTCTTCCTCGATCAGCTTGCGCACGAAATCGAAGTCCGTCTGCGACGCGGACGGGAATGCCACTTCGATTTCCTTGAAGCCGATTTTTACAAGCTGCTCGAACATGCGCAGCTTGCGCGCCACGCTCATCGGCTCGATCAGGGCCTGGTTCCCGTCGCGCAGGTCGGTGCTCATCCAGATGGGCGGGTGCTCGATGATGCGGTCCGGCCAGGTGCGGGACGTGGTTGGAACGGTCGGGAAACAGCGGTACTTTGCGGCGGGGTTCGACAACATGACGACTCCTTTTCAGGGCTGTGGGAAAACGCGGACGTGACGGGTCCCGCCGCATGGCACGACGCATGCGGTTCACGGCATCCGGACGACGGGATCAGAGGTGGCGGAAAGGCTGCCCGGCTGCCACGGGGCACGTGGCCAGGCAACCGGACGCTAGTCGAAAGACGGGAGTGAGCATGGGAATGCGAATCCTATTCTGAAACTTCGGTGGTACGGCACGGCAGACGAAACTGAGGACGAACTGCGGGGACAGGCGATTCAAGCCAGGTGCGGTAGCACTAGCGGTAGCGCTAGGGAAGTCGGAATGATGGAGTTCGCGGTGAGCATTCTTTTAATATAAAAAGTTTATGCCGATTGTGTCAAGCAAAAGCTAGCAAAAGTCACGACTGCGCGCATCGAGCTTCCCGAGCAGGTGCGACATGTCGACGAGCCGCTTGGCCACGAGGTGCCTGACCTCCCCTTCGCGCTGCCACACGCCGTACACGCCCAGCAGCGACGCGTTCAGCACTTCGCGCCGCTGCTGCTCGACGAGCTGCGGCCAGACGATCACGTTGATGTTGCCCGTCTCGTCCTCGATGGTCAGGAACAGCACGCCCTTCGCCGTGCCGGGACGCTGGCGCACGGTGACGATGCCGCAGGCGCGCGCGAGCTGGCCATTCTGGAAATCGTGCAGCACATCGGCCGGCAGGAAGCGCTGCGCCAGCAGCCGGTCGCGCAGCAGCGCCAGCGGATGGCGGCCCAGGGTGAGGCCCTGCGCGCGGTAGTCGCCGACGATCTCCTCGCCCTCCTGCGGCGCCGGCAAATCCGGCACCTCTTCGACGGGCGCCGTGGGCCTTAATAAATCCTTGTCGGGCACGGCGCCCGCCGCTTCCCACAACGCCTGGCGGCGGTGACCCGCCAGCGGTCCGAGCGCATTGCCGGCGGCGAGCACCTGCAGGTCGCCGCGATCGAGACCCGCGCGGCGCGCGAGGTCGGCCACGCCCGCGAACGGCCGGAGCGCGCGCGCGAGCTCGATGCGCTCCGCCGCCTCCTGCCCCATCCCGCGCAGCATGTGCAGGCCCAGGCGCACCGCGGGCTGGCCGCGTGCGGGATCGTCGAGGTCTTCCAGCGTCGACTCCCAGCTGCTGATCGTGATGTCGACGGGACGCACCTCGATGCCGTGCCGGCGCGCGTCCTGCACGAGCTGGGACGGGCTGTAGAAACCCATCGGCTGGCTGTTCAGCAGCGCGCACAGGAAGGCCGCGGGTTCGTGGCACTTGAGCCAGGAGCTGGCATATGCGAGCAGCGCGAAGCTGGCCGCGTGCGATTCGGGAAAACCGTATTCGCCGAAGCCCTGGATCTGGCTGAAGATCTGTTCCGCGAACGACTGGTCGTAGCCTTTCGCCAGCATGCCGCCGACGATGCGCTGGTAGTATTTTTCGAGCCCGCCTTTTCTCTTCCACGCGGCCATCGCGCGGCGCAGCTGGTCCGCTTCGCCCGGGGTGAAGCCGGCCGCGAGGATCGCGACCTGCATCACCTGCTCCTGGAAGATCGGCACGCCCAGCGTCCGTTCCAGCGCCACCTTCATGTCCGGGCTCGGATACTTCACGGGTTCCTTCTGCTCGCGCCGCTGCAGGTAAGGATGCACCATGCCGCCCTGGATCGGGCCGGGGCGCACGATCGCGACCTGGATCACGAGGTCGTAGAACGTCTTCGGCTTCATCCGCGGCAGCATGCTCATTTGCGCGCGCGATTCGATCTGGAAGACGCCGACCGTGTCCGCGCGGCGGATCATCGCGTAGGTGGCCGGATCGTCGTGCGGGATGTCCTGCATCTCGAACGTCGTGCCGTGGCGCAGGCCGACCAGCTCCAGTCCGCGGCGCAGCATCGACAGCATGCCGAGCGCCAGCACGTCGACCTTCATGAGGCCCAGTTCCTCGAGGTCGTCCTTGTCCCACTGGATCACGCTGCGGTCCTCCATTGTCGCGTTCTCGATGGGGACGAGGCGCGACAGCTGCCCGCGCGCCATCACGAACCCGCCCGGATGCTGCGACAGGTGGCGCGGAAAGCCGAGCAGCCGCTGCGCCAGCGACGCCCATTGCTGCGACAGCGGCGCGTCCGGATCGAGCCCGCTCTCGGCCAGGCGGTTCAGCAGGTCCGCCTTGCTGTCGAACCAGTGGTGCTGCTTGCACACCTTGTCGACGATGGCGAGGTCCACGCCGAGCGCGCGGCCGCTGTCGCGCAGCGCGCTCTTCGGCCGGTAGCTGATGACGACGGCCGCCAGCGCCGCGCGCGTGCGTCCGTACTTGCGGTAGATGTACTGGATGACTTCCTCGCGGCGCTGGTGCTCGAAGTCGACGTCGATGTCGGGCGGCTCGTTCCTCTCCTTCGAGATGAAGCGCTCGAACAGCAGGTTGCCGCGCGCCGGATCGACTTCCGTGATGCCCAGGCAGTAGCACACGGCGGAATTGGCGGCCGAGCCGCGGCCCTGGCACAGGATGTGTTGCGAGCGCGCGTAGCGCACGATGTCGTACACGGTGAGGAAGTAGTGCTCGTAGCGCATCTCGGCGATCAGCGCGAGCTCGTATTCGATCTGCGCCTGGACCTTCGCGGGGATGCCTTCCGTGAAGCGCCGGTGCGCGCCGATCCACGTCTGCTCGCGCAGGTAGCTCGCGGCCGTGTGGCCGGCCGGGACCACTTCGTCCGGGTATTCGTAGCGCAGCTCGTCCAGCGAAAACGTGCACAGGTGCGCGATGCGGACCGTCTCGTCCAGCGCCGCGCGCGGGTAGATGTTCGCGAGGCGCACGCGCGAACGCAGGTGCTGCTCGGCGTTCGGCGCGAGCTGGTAGCCGCATTGCGCCACCGGCTTGCCGGCGCGGATGGCCGTCATCGTGTCCTGCAGGGGCTTCCTCGAGCGGACGTGCATCGTCACGTGGCCGCACGCGACGATGCGCATGCCGTGCTGCCATGCCACTTCCTCGATGGTCGCGCGGTGCGCGTCGTCGAATGCGCGATGCAATAGCGTCAGGCCGAGCCACGCGCGGCCGGGGAAGGTCTGCGCCAGCCACGCGGCCTGCCGGTGCAGGCGGTCGACGTCTTCCGGCAGGTGGCCCGGGTACGCGGGCAGCAGGATCGCGAGGCAGTCGGGCATGCCGCGCAGGTGCTCGAGACCCTCGGGCGGAGAATCGAAGTCGGACGGATGCAGCAGGTACGTGCCCTTCTCGCTGCGCGTGCGGCCCAGCGTGATCATCTCCGACAAATTGCCGTAGCCGTTGCGGTTCTGCGCCAGCAGCAGGAGAGACAAGGCCTGGCTGCCGTCCTCCGGACGCTGCAAATGAAAATGCGCGCCGACGATGAACGGCAGTTTCGCCCGCTTCGCTTCCGCATGCGCGCGCACGACGCCGGCCAGCGAGCACTCGTCCGCCAGCGCCAGCGCCGTGTAGCCCAGCTGCACGGCGCGGTCCACCAGTTCTTCCGCATGCGACGCGCCCTGCAGGAACGAAAAGTTCGACAGGCAAAACAGTTCCGCGTACGCCGGCAATCCCGCCGCCGCGCCGAGATTGGGATCCATCGTGGGCGGCGTCAGGCGAGTGGGCGGAAGATTTGACATGGTTTTTTAGTCAAAATGGTGTATTATGAAATACTGTATATAAACCCAGTATAGCTGACGAACCCGACCTTGCCAAATATGCACATCCATTCCCTGCGCTGCTTCGGTGCCCGCCCGGGTACCGGCAACCCGGCCCTCGTCATCGAGGACGGCGATCTCGACCCCGACGCCCGCCTGGCCCTTGCCCGCGCGCGCGACACGACCTGCGTCTTCATCGACGCGGGTAGCGACGGTGCGCTGTCCGTCGATTACTACTATCCGCACAAGCGCAGCCCGCTGTGCCTCCATGCGACGCTGGCCGTGGCGGCCGTGCTGTCCGCACGCGATCCGCACGCAGGCAGCATCGCCGTGCGCACGGCGGTCGAAGGGCAGCATCTGGAACTGGTGCGCGGCGGCGAGGATCATTTCGTGCGGCTGTCCGCGCAGCCGGTCTCCGCGCAGGACGTCGGCGCCGACACGGCTGCCGCGCTGCTGGGCGTGCCGGCCAGGTCGCTGACCACGCCGCCGCGCGTGGCGTCGGTCGGCAGTCCCAAGCTGCTCGTCAAGGTGGCGGATACGGATGTTTTATATGGCCTCGCGCCCGACCTCGCGCGCATTGCCGCCTGGGGCAAGGACGCCGGCATCAACGGCATCTACGCGTGGTGCAGGCGCGACGACGGCACGTTCGAGGGCCGCAATTTCAACCACCTCGACCCGCGGCTGGAAGACAGCGCGACGGGCGTCGCGGCGGGCGCGCTGACGGCGCTGCTCGGCCTCGGCATCCGGCTGCGCCAGGGCCGCGCGACGGGCGGCGATTGCCTGATCCGCACACGCAAGGAAGGAAGCGCCATCCTCGTCGGCGGCGCGGTCGAAACGTTTTGAATGACAGGTGTTGTACCCCCCAACCCACTTCATCAAGGAGACCGAAATGGAACGGAACGTCGTAGGCTGGTTTGAAATCTATGTGGACGACATGCAGCGCGCCCGCGCTTTCTATGAAGCCGTGTTCGAAGCAAAACTGGACAACCTCGCGCCGGAAGGCAGCGAAGCACCGGGCGGCCTGGAGATGTGGGCCTTCACGGGCGACCCGAACGCCGGCGGCGCGGCCGGATCGATCGTCAAGATGGAAGGCTGCAAGGCCGGCGGCAACAGCACGATCGTCTATTTCAGCTGCGCCGACTGCGCCGTCGAAGCGGCACGCGCCGCCGCGAACGGCGGGCGCATCTTCAAGGACAAGTTCTCGATCGGGCAGTACGGCCACATCGCCCTCGTCGAAGATACCGAGGGCAACATCATCGGCCTGCACTCGATGCAATAAGTCAGGCCTGGGGCGCCATCCACGCCAGTTCCCAGATATGGCCATCGAGGTCTTCGAACCCGTGGCCATACATGAAGCCGTGATCCTGCGGCGGCCGCGGCGCGCGGCCGCCGGCAGCTACCGCTTTCGCCACCAGCGCATCCACTTCCTCGCGGCTCTCGCAGCTCAGGCACACGAGCACCTCCGTCGCTTCCTTCGCCTGCACGAGGGGCTTGTCGACGAACGTCTTGAAGAACGGTTCCGTGAGCAGCATCGCGTAGATGCTGCCGTCCGCGATCACCATGCAGGCGCCGCTCTCGTTGGTGAACTGGGGATTGAACGTATAGCCCAGCGCCTCGAAGAACGCCTTGGATTTGTCCAGGTCCTTGACGGCCAGGTTGACGAAGATCTGCTTGTTCATGATGCCTCCTAGTGTTGGGTGAAAGTGGATGCCACATGCCTACGACGAACGGGGCATCACGAAATCGACAACGTCATCAAAATATTTCTATCGTCGTTCCCGCGAAAGCGGGAACCCATACTGAATTTTCGAAGTCGGACATTAAGCGCAGCACAGAACGTATTGAATTCTGAGCCTCAGTATGGATCCCCGCGTTCGCGGGGATGACGGTGTTGTTGCGGCGGTCGTAATCAGCCCGCAAGGAACCCGCTCAGCTTCGCCAAGTCGATATTGCCCCCGCTGACGAGAATGCCGACCTTCTTGCCGCGCAGTTCATCCCGCATGCGCCGCGCCGCCGCGAAGCCGAGGCAGCCGGTCGGCTCCACGACGATCTTCATGCGCTCGGCAAAGAAGCGCATGCATTGCACCAGCTCGTCGTCGGTGGCCGTCAGGATGTCGTCGACGTCGCGCCGGATGATCGGGAACGTGAGGTTCCCCAGGTGCTGAGTCTGGGCGCCGTCGGCGATGGTCTGCGGGGTGTCGATGTGCACGATCTCACCGCTGCGGAACGATTGCTGGCCGTCGTTGCCCGCTTCCGGTTCCACGCCGTACAGGCGGCACGACGGCGCCAGCGCGCGCGTGGCCAGCGCGGAGCCGGACAGCAGGCCGCCGCCGCCCAGGCACACGAAGAACGCGTCCAGCGCCCCCACTTCTTCAAACAATTCCTTCGCGGCCGTGCCCTGCCCCGCGATCACGTCCGGGTGGTCGTACGGCGGGATCAGGGTGAGCCCGTGCTTCTGCGCGAGGTCGCGGCCGATCTGTTCGCGGTCTTCCGTGTAGCGGTCGTACATGACGACGTTGCCGCCGTAGCCGCGCGTGGCGGCGACCTTGGCGGCGGGCGCGTCCTGCGGCATCACGATCGTGGCCGGGATGCCGAGCAGTTTTGCCGACAGCGCGATGGCCTGCGCGTGGTTCCCCGACGAGAACGCGACGACGCCGGCGCGGCGCTGCTCGGGCGAAAACTTCATCAGCGCGTTGTAGGCGCCGCGGAATTTGAAGGCGCCCATGCGCTGCATGTTCTCGCACTTGAAAAAGACCTGGGCGCCGAAGGCTTCGTCGACGGTACGCGACGTCAGCACCGGGGTGCGGTTGGCGACGCCGGCGATGCGTTCCGCGGCCTGGACGACATCATCGTAGGTAGGGAGCGAAGGTGTGCTCATCCTGGTTTCCTTTCGGGTTGATCGGTGGCTGCATTCTAATCGTTCCTTGTTGTACTTATGAGACGCTCAAATGGTTGTCTTCATGGAAATTCTTTAATATGCAATTTTTCCCTGGAGCCTACCCCTTGAAACTTACAACGATCCGCCAGTCCGTCCTGCTGGGCCTGTACGGCAGCGCGGCACTGGCTCTCGCGCCGGCCGCCTTCGCACAAAATGCCACCGCTCCCGCCGCCACCGACGCCACTATCCAGAGCGTCAACATCGTCGGCTCGCGCCGCGTCGGCAACACGTCGTCCACCGATACCCCGGTTCCCGTCGACTACATTCCGCTGACGAAGGCCGCCGAGCAGAGCGGCCAGTTCGACCTGGCCCAGACCCTGGCCAATATCTCGCCGTCGTTCAACTCGACGCGCCAGACCGGTGCCGACGGCGCCGACCTCGTCGACTCCGCCGCCCTGCGCGGCCTCGGCTCCGACCAGACCCTCGTGCTCGTGAACGGCAAGCGCCGCCACACGACGGCCCTCGTGAACCTGTTCGGCGCGCGCAACCGCGGCAACACGGGCACGGACATGAACGCGATCCCCGTCCTCGCCATCAGGAACGTGCAGGTGCTGCGCGACGGCGCCGCCGCACAGTACGGCTCGGACGCCATCGCCGGCGTCATCAACGTCGAACTGCGCAAGGACCTGGGCTGCGAAGCGGTGGCCGGTTTCGGCGAATATTCGAAGCACGACGGCAAGAACTGGCTCGCCTCGGCCTACTGCGGCGTGGCCGTGGCGGACGGCGTGCTGGGCATCACGGGCGAATACTACGACCGCGGCCGCTCCAACCGTTCCGACCCGGGCAGCCTGCGCATCATCGGCGACACCAAGTCGAAGAACGAGACCGTCTACCTGAACGGCGAATTCCCGGTCGGCCCGGGCAAGCTGTACGTGACGGCCGGCGCCCAGACCCGCGACGCCTCGTCCGCGGCATGGGCGCGCGGCGGCATCGGTTCGGACGACATCCCGTCGCGCAACTCGGCCGCCATGTACCCGGACGGCTTCGTCCCGTTCATCAACGGCGACATCGACGACCGCTACGGCATCGTCGGCTACCGCACCCGCATCGGCGACTGGGCCAGCGATTTCTCGCAGACCTATGGCTACAACCGCATGCGCTACAACATCGCGCACACGCTCAATGCGTCGATCGCGAACCTGGACCTGATCAACGGCGGCAAGGGCATCAGCCCGTCGCAGTTCGACGCCGGCGGCTTCTCGTTCCGCCAACTGACGACCAACGCCGACTTCAGCCGCTTCTACGACGACATCCTCGGCGGCCTGAACGCCGCGTTCGGCTTCGAATACCGCAAGGAGAACTACCAGATCTTCGCGGGCGAACCGGGTTCGTACAACGACGTCGACGGCCTCGGCTTCGGCGGCAATGCCGGCAGCCAGGGCTTCCCGGGCTTCCAGCCGGGCGACGCCGCCAACCGCGACCGCCACAGCTCGGCCGCCTACCTCGACTTCGAAGCGGACATCGCCCCGCGCACCAAGCTGCAGGCCGCCGTGCGCCACGAGCGCTACTCCGACTTCGGCTCGACGACGACCGGCAAGCTGGCCGGCGCCTTCAAGGCCACGGACGACCTGCTGCTGCGCGCGTCGGCCAGCACCGGCTTCCGCGCGCCGTCTCTGCAACAGGTCTATTTCTCGTCGACCTTTACCGACTTCGTCGCCGGCGTGCCGATGGACGTCGTGCTCGCGCCGAACGGCGGCAAGGTCGCCAACGCGGCCGGCATCCCGAAGCTGCATGAAGAGAAATCGAAGAGCTTCACGCTGGGCGCGACGTGGACGCCGACGAAAGCCGTGTCCGTCACGGCCGACCTGTACCGCATCCAGATCGACAACCGCATCGTGCTGTCGGGCCGCTTCGACGCCGACAACTACCCGGCCCTGGGCGCCACCCTGCAAAACCTGGGCGTGGGCCAGGCGCAGTTCTTCGTGAACTCCGTCGACACCCGCACGCAGGGCCTGGACCTGACCGCGTCGCACCGTACGAGCCTGGGTGCCGGCAAGCTGGCCACGTATCTCGCGATGAACTTCAGCAAGACCGAAGTGACGGGCGTGCATGCGCCGGCATCGCTGGCCGGCTACGAAGACGTGCTGCTGTCCGAACGCGAGCGCCTGTTCATCGAACAGGGCGGCCCGCGCCGCAAGGCCACGCTGGACTTCGACTACACGCTGGGCCAGCTGGAAACGGACTTCCGCGTCATCCACTACGGCCCGCAGACGCTGGGCACGTTCTCCGGTCCGCCGGTGCCGAACCAGTACTACAAGGCGAAGACGTCGGCCGACCTCGCGTTCACGTGGTCGTTCACCGAGAAGACCAAGCTGACCGTCGGCGGCACGAACATCTTCAACGTGCATCCGACGCAGCAGAATCCGGACGAGACGGATAACGGCTTCAAGTACGAAAGCGTGCAGTTCGGGCTGAACGGGGCGGCGTACTTCGCGCGTCTGTCCCACAAGTTCTAATCGCAGCTTCCGTCATTCCCGGCACTGCCGGGAATGACTTCCCGCGCAAGCGGGAATCCATGCTGAGCAACAGGATTCGATACGCTCGAACTTCGGAAACTCAGCATGGGTTCCCGCTTTCGCGGGGACGACGCTCTGTTCTTCATATCGTTTCCGAGCCGAACTGAACGCATCCGCCCGGCATCTTCGCGTAACGCACGCGAAACGAAAAATCGCGTCCGTACAACCTGTGTTATGTTTTAACGCTGATGCATAACCAGGCTGTCGACGGATCGATATGAGCTTCCCCAACGAAACCGTAGTCCCCGACAAGGTTGCAGTCGGCCCGATAGAACCGCCCCTGCTGTCGCTCGTCGTGCCGTTCTACAACGAGCAGGAGATGATCCCGCACTTCTTCAGCGGCGTCATCCCGGAACTCGAACGCATCCCGAACATCCGCTTCGAGATCCTGTGCGTGAACGACGGCAGCCGCGACCGCACGCTCGAATCCCTCATCGCGTACGCCCACGTGGATGCGCGCGTGCGTGTCGTCGATCTCACGCGTAATTTCGGCAAGGAAGCGGCGTTGACGGCCGCTATCTTCGAAGCGCGCGGCGACCTCATCGTGCCGTTCGATGCCGATTTGCAAGACCCGCCCGACGTCATCGGCAAGCTAGTCGAGAAATGGCGCGAGGGATATGACGTCGTGCTGGCCAAGCGGGCCGACCGTGAATCGGACTCGCTATTGAAAAGGTGGACCGCGCAATTCTTCTACCGCATCCACAACGACATGGCCGACCTGCCGATCCCGGAAAACGTCGGCGATTTCCGCCTGTTCACCCGCAACGTCGCCAACGCCTTGAAGACGCTGCCGGAATCGTGCCGTTTCATGAAGGGTTTGTTTGCCTGGGTTGGCTTCAAGACGGCCGTCGTCGAATACCGGCGCGCGCCGCGCGCGGCGGGCAAGACCAAGTTTTCCGGCTGGAAGCTGTGGAATTTCGCGCTGGAAGGCATCACGAGTTTTTCCACGCTTCCGCTGCGCATCTGGACCTACCTCGGCGTCTCCGTGGCGATCTTCGCGCTGACGCGCGCCGTCTGGCTCATCATCCGCACGATCCTGTACGGCGTCGACGTGCCCGGCTATGCCTCGCTGGCGACGGCGATCCTGCTGCTCGGCGGCATCCAGCTGATCGGCATCGGCGTGCTGGGCGAATACGTGGGCCGCATCTACCTCGAATCTAAGGGACGGCCCGTGTATCTCGTGCGCAAGCGCTACGAAAAGGCGATGGCCCATGCATGAACGCGGCGGCGTGGGCCGCTTCCTGATGTATGCAGCGGTGGGTGCCGCCGGGACGGCCGGGCATTACGCCTTCCTGCTCACGGCCGTCTCGCTGGGCATGCTGGCGCCCGTGCCGGCGTCCGTCATCGGCGCGCTTGCCGGTGCCGTCATCAATTTCGTGCTGAACGCCGTCGTCACGTTCCGCGGCCATGCGCATTCCCACTTGGCCTGGCGCACGGCCGCACGCTTCTTCGCCACGGCCGGCGTAGCCGCCGCCCTGAACGGCGCCGCGATGGCCGTGCTGGTGAACGGCGCGCGCCTCGACTATCGCCTGGCCCAGGTCCTCGTGACGGGCACGCTGCTGTGCGTCACCTATGTCGTCAACTCGCTATGGACATTTCAAGCCAGCAAGGCCCGCTGAATCCGTTGTCGAAGGCCGTCCCGCGCGAGCACGATGTATCGCAGGCGCGCTTCTGGACGCTGGCCCTGCTCGTCACGGGCCTCGCCCTGCTGCTCCGGTTGCCCACGCTGGCCGGCCGCTCGTTGTGGCTGGACGAAACGTACAGCGCCTGGTTCGCCGCCCTCCCGCTGCGCGAACTATGGACGAGCGTGCCGCTGTACGAGACGCATCCGCCGTTTTACTACACCCTGCTCAAGGGCTGGACGACGCTGTTCGGCAGGCACGAGGCGGCGATGCGCAGCCTGTCCGTCCTCGCCAGCGTGCTGACCGTGTTCGCGCTGCCGGCCGGCGCGCGCTGGGCGCGGCTCGGGGCAAAAGCGGAGCGCGTCGCGTTGCTGGCCGCCCTGTTCCTCGCCGTGAACGCGGCCAGCATCCAGTATGCGCAGCAGGCCAGGCCGTACGCGCTCCAGGCGCTGGCGGGGTCGCTGGCCGTGCTCTTTGCAAGCATGCTCGTGCTGTCCTTCGTGCGACCGGGCGAGGATGCGCGACGGTGGCCGTGGATCACCGGACTCGCCGTCAGCGCGGGCCTGACGATGTGGCTGCACAACACGGGCGTGTTCGCCGCCTTCGGCCTGTGGACGGGGATGACGGTCGCGCTGCTCGCAGGGAGTCTCGGCCCGCGCCGCCCGCAGATCCTGGCCGTGGCGCTGGCGGGCATCGGCGCCCTGCTCGTGTGGTCGCCGTTCGTGCCGATGCTGATCAAGCAGAACGCGGCGATGGCGCACCTGTCGTACTGGATCCGTTTTACGCCGCGCAACGTCACCGCCGCGTGGACCGTCGTCAGCGGCGGCCAGGTGCTGCACTACCCCGTCGCGCTGCTCGTGCTGCTGGGGTTTGCCTGGCTGTGGCGGCATGCACGTGCCCATTTCTGGCTGCTCGCGTGCGTGCTCGTGCTGCCGATCCTCGCGCTGGCCGGCTACAGTTATTTCGTGAAGCCCGTGTTCCTGTCGCGATTGTTCCTGTGGCTCGGGCCGCTGGGGATGGTGTTGACGGCGCTGGGTGTCGTGCGCCTGCCGTCGCGCTGGCGCCTGCCCGCGGCCGCCGTCGTGCTGGCGCTGTCCGCGTATGCGGTGCCGGGCTTTTATCGCTCGCACACGGAAGACTGGCGCGGAATGCTGGCGCAGGTGGCGCGAGAGAGCCGGCCGGGCGACGTCGTGCTCGCGTTTCCGAACGAGGTGCAGATGCCCGTCACCTATTACATGAAGACGGGGCCGGCCGTCGCCTACCTGCCGGGGCCCTTCCCCGCGCTGCACCTGCCGCGCACGTACACGGGCAATTCGGGCGCGCCGAACATCGCACCCGAGGACGTGGCGCGGATCCGCGCGCTGACGGCCGGGCATCCGCGCGTGTGGCTGATCGAGCGGCTGGCCAAGCTGTACGATCCGGACGGGATCGTCATGAAGGCGCTGGGAAGCCGCTATCGGCTGGTAAAAACCATCGAAGGGAACGGGGCGAATATCCGGTTGTACGTGGCTGCGGACTGAATGGTGGGCACAGGGTGCCCACCCTACGGCATCGATCAATCGCAGGGTGGGCTCCCCGAGCCCACGCGACACTTAGGCCGGGAACGTGACGGCCACTTCGAGGCCGCCCAGGCGCTTCGATTCGCCCAGCGCCAGGGTCGCGCCATGCCGCTCCGCGATCGACTTGATGATCGCGAGACCGAGCCCGCTGCCTTTCGCGTCGCTGCCGGGCACGCGATAGAAGCGGTCGAACACGCGCTCGCGTTCTTCCGGCGGAATGCCCGGCCCGCTGTCTTCCACGGTCACGGTCACGCCTCCCGGCTCCGCCACCACCGACACGTCGACCGTGCCGCCCTGCGGCGTGTACTTGATCGCATTGTCGATGAGGTTACGCAGCAGGATCATCAGCGCGTCCGGCTGCCCGTCCACGTCGGCGCTGTCCGCGCGCGGCAGGCCGAGGTCGATCTGCTTCGCGGCCGCGACGCCGGCCAGTTCCGCGACGGCGCGTTTGGCCGCGCCGGCGATGTCGACCGGCTGGCGCGGCGCGCCGCCCGCGACGCTCGCTTCCTGGCGCGCCAGCACGAGCAGTTGCTCGACCAGTCTCGTCGCGCGTTCGATGCCGGCCGTCAGGCGGGCGACGGCGACGCGCTTCGCGTCCTGGCTGTCCGACCGCTCCAGGCTCTGCACCTGCAGCTTCAGGGCGGCGAGCGGCGTGCGCAGCTCGTGCGCGGCGTCGGCGACGAAGTGCTGCTGCGCGTCGAACGCGGTGCGCACGCGGCCGAACAGCAGGTTCAGTTCCTGCACGAGCGGACGCACCTCGTCCGGCAGGCCGGCCTCGGACACGGCGGACAGGTCGTCGGCCTGGCGCGACGCCACCTGCTTGCGCACGCGCGCGACGGGTTCCAGCGAGCCGCTGACGACCCACCACACGACGAGCATCAGGATCGGCATCATGACGGCGATCGGCCCCAGCGTGCGCAGTGCGAGATTGCTCGCCATGCTGCGCCGCACGGCGAGGTCCTGCGCGACCTGCACGGTCTGGTTGTCGGTCTGGATCGAAAAGATGCGGTATGTCGTGCCGTTCGCGCGCACGTTGGAAAAGCCCAGCACGGCGCGCTGCGGCAGGTGCGCGTGCGACGCGCTGCGGAACACGCGCACGCCGTCCGGCGACCACACCTGCACGACGAGGTCGTCGTTGCCGCTGATCGGGGTGTCGGCGTCGGCGTTCTCGGTGCTCGTCAGCGGCACGCGCGAACGCAGCGACAGCGCCATCTGCTGCATGTGGTAGTCGAAGATCTGGTCGGCGTCGTTGAGGGCGGTGCGATACGCGATGGACGCCTGCGCGACGGCCGCGATGGTGATCGCCGCCAGCAGGAACCACAGCAATCGACCGCGCAGGGAATGCGTGACCCGGACTTTCATGAGGATGCCTTCACACCTTCGGGACCATGTAGCCCACGCCGCGCACGTTCTGGATCAAGTCGCTGCCCAGCTTCTTGCGCAGGCCGTGGATATAGACCTCGACCGCATTGCTGGACACTTCGTCGCGCCAGCTGTACAGCTTTTCCTCGAGCTGGGCGCGCGACAGCACGGCGCCGGGGCGCGCGACGAGCGCTTCCAGCACGGCCCATTCGCGCGCCGACAGCACGACCGGCTGGCCGTCGACCAGCACTTCGCGCGTGGCGGGATTCACGGCGATGTTCTTGTACTCGAAAATGGGTTCGGCGCGCCCGGCGGCACGCCGCAGCAGCGCGCGGATGCGCGCCAGCAGTTCGTCGAGATCGTAGGGTTTGAGGACGTAGTCGTCCGCGCCGGCATCGAGCCCGGCGATACGCTGGGCCACGGCGTCGCGCGCCGTGGCGACCAGCACCGGCGTGCGGTCCTTGCGGGCACGCATCGCGCGCAGCACCTCGAGCCCGTCCTTGCGGGGCAGGCCCAGGTCAAGCACGACGAGGTCGTAGTTCTGGTTCTGCATGAGGGCCGTGTCGGCCATCTCGCCGTCCTTGACCCAGTCGACGGCGTAGTGCTCGGCCCTCAGCAGGTCGAGCACTACTTCGCCGATCATCGTATCGTCTTCCACCAGCAGCAGCCGCATCAAATCCCCCGATTCTCAGAAACCCATGCGGATGAAAAATAACGATACGTCTCGGGGCCTTGACAAACCGTAGCGAGCGGCCGCAGTGTTGGCCGAGAAGCGCAGCTGTACAGGCGTACAGCGAGCATCGCAGGCCAACAATGCAACGCGCAGTAGGTTTGTCAAGGTCCCCTCAACCGATCCGCACGGGGATGAAGATCTTCTCATCCCCACGCAGGATCAGCAAGGCCACGGACTTCGACGACTTGCCGACCACCTCGCGCACCTGCGCGACCGACGACACCGGCTTGCCGTTCACGGCCAGCAGGACGTCGCCCGGCTCCACGCCGGCCGCCTGCGCCGCGCCGCCCGCGTCCTCGATCACGAGGCCGGCCGGCAGGCCCGCCTGGCGGCGCTCGACCGGGTCCAGCGGGCGCAGGGCCAGGCCCAGCTTGGCGCCGCCGTCGGCGCTCGCGAGGTTGTCGCGGCTGCCGGCATCCGGCTTGTCGTTCGCATTGCCCAGCGTGGCGTTCAGCTGCACGACCTTGCCGTCGCGCCAGACGTCCAGCGCCAGCTTGTCGCCCGGCTTGGCCACCGACACCATCGCCGACAGGTCGCCGCCGCTGATGATGGGCTGGCCGTTGACCTTGCGGATCACGTCGCCCGCCTTCAGGCCGGCCTTGTCGGCCGCGCCGCCGCGCTCGACGTTCGACACCAGCGCGCCGTCCGGCGAATCTAGCTTGAACGCGTCGGCGAAGCTCTGGCCCACGTCCTGCAGGCCGACGCCCAGCTTGGCATGGTGCACCTTGCCGGTGGCGACGATCTGGTCCTTGATGCGCACGGCGACGTCGATCGGGATCGCGAACGACAGGCCCTGGTAGCCGCCCGTCTGGCTGAAGATCTGCGAGTTGATGCCGACCACCTCGCCGCGCGTGTTGAACAGCGGGCCGCCCGAGTTGCCCGGGTTGACCGCGACGTCGGTCTGGATGAACTGCACGCCGTTGTTGTCGATGGTGCGGCCCTTCGCGCTCACGACACCGGCCGTCACGGTGGATTCCAGGCCGAACGGCGAACCGATCGCCAGCACCCATTCGCCCACCTGCAGGTTGCGCGTGTTCCCGAGCGGGACGACGGGCAGGTTCTTGGCGTCGATCTTCAGCACGGCGACGTCGGTCTTCGGATCGGAGCCCAGGACTTTCGCGCGGAATTCGCGGCGGTCCTGCAGCTTGACCGTGACTTCGTCGGCGTCGCGCACCACGTGCGCATTGGTGAGGATGACGCCGTCCGGGCTGACGATGAAGCCCGATCCGGCGCCGTAAACGAGTTCCCCGCGTCCGTTGCCGCCACGCGGCTGCTGGGGCGGCTGGAAGCGGCGGAAGAATTCGAAGAAGGGATCGTCCTCGTCGAACTGCGGCATCTGGCGCTGCGACACCTTGGTCGTACCGACGACGCGGACGTTCACGACGGCCGGGCCGTTGTGCGAGACGATCTTGGTGAAGTCGGGCAGGGCCACGCTGGCCGGATTGCCGGCCACCGGCGCGGGCGTGGCCGGCACCGTCGCCGGGGTGGCGGCGGCGGTGGCTGCCGCAGCGGCGGCGGCCGTGGCGTTATTGTGTTCGACTGCGATCGCGCCCACCGCGCCGCCAATGACACCGGCCGCGCACAGGGCCAGCGTGAGACGTTTTGCGGTGATGGCAGTAACGGTACCTTGGTTAGGCATTGACGTGCTCCCAGATTGGAAAAAGTGGTTCTGAAAACTGCTCTTTTCGTAGGGAGTATATTGGCGCAGCAGTCTTAGACGTCCCTTAAGGTTGGGAGCGGCGGCGTTTGGCCACTTTCGCGAGGGAGGCGCGCAGGCTCACGCTGACGGGGAAGGTGCGCGTGACGGGCCGGTTGAAGCCGTAGCACAGGTTGAGCAGCTCGGCGATGCCGTTCTTGGTCATCTCGCGCCACGGGATGTGCACGGACGTGAGGCGCGGCGCGGAATAGGCGGCGGCGGGCGCGTCGTCGTAGCCGATCACCGACACGTCCTGCGGCACGCGGATGCCTGCCTCGTGGAAGTACGACAGCGCGCCGAGCGCCATCTCGTCGTTGGCGCAGAACAGCGCCGTGAAGGGCTGCCCGGACGCCACCAGTTCCATCGCGGCGGCGCGCCCCTCGGCCGAGGAAAAGTCGCGCGCCGAGATCCAGATGGCATTCGTGTCGATGCCTGCCCCGGCCAGTTCGTCCATGAAGCCGGCGATGCGGTCGACGTTGTCGGCCGCCGTGGCCGGCCCCGCGATGACGGCGATCTCGCGGTGCGCGTGATCGAGCAGCGCCCGCGCCGCCAGCCGGCCGCCGAGCTTGTGGTCGACCGTGAAGCACTGGCCGGGCATGCCGTCGAAGCTGTCGTTCAGGGCGACGACGCGTTCGCGCTT
Source organism: uncultured Massilia sp. (assembly GCA_966212555.1). GTDB lineage: Bacteria > Pseudomonadota > Gammaproteobacteria > Burkholderiales > Burkholderiaceae_D > Telluria. Next base: position 24,256 of record CBIHRX010000007.1, on the reverse strand, counting down.
GGCACCCAGCGCGGCGAGGTCGTCCTCGGTGAGCGGCGACGTCAGGAGGACGACGCCGTCGCACCCGCGCTCGATGAGGAAGTTGACGCCGTCGATGGCCTGGCGCCGCTCGTCCTCGCGGCTGACGCCGAACGCCACCATCATGTGCAGGCCGGCGCCGCGCAGTTCCGCGTCGATGATCTGCAGGATCGACGTGTAGAAGGTGCCGGACAACAGGGGAATGTACACGCCGATCATGCGCGACGTGCCGTAGAGGAGCGAGCGCGCCGCGTGCGACGGCCGGTAGCCGAGTGCGGCGATGGCCTGCTGCACGCGTTCCAGCTTGGCCTGCGACACCGATCCCTTGCCGCGCACGACGCGCGATGCGGTGCCCAGGCCGACCCCGGCCAGGCGGGCCACGTCCTTGATGGTTGCCACGTATCTCCCCCGGTTGATGCGTTTTTTTGGCCCAAGCATACTGCAAGCGGGGACGGTTGGCTACGTGCCCATTCGGTGGGCACGGGGTGCCCACCCTACGTTGTCGATGCCGTAGGGTGGGCTCCCCGAGCCCACCATGCGTCAAAGCTTGTAATTCACCCCGAACAGGATGGTCCTGCCATACGTCGTGTACCGCTCCGGCGCATACGCCCCGCTGGCGAACGGGCTGCCCTGCTTCGTCTGGTACGGCTGGTTGTTCAGGTTATTGGCCTGCACGACGAACGACAGGTTTTTATACGGCCCCTCCTGGAACTCGTACCCCACCTGCACGTCGACCTGCTTTTCCGCCAGGATCTCGGAAAACGCGCGCTGCGCGAACAGCCCCGTGACCTCGCCGCGGAACGCCGAACGATAGCGTTCGCTGACGCGCGCCGAGAACCCGTTCTTCTCGTAGAACACGGTCAGGTTCGCGACCACGCCCGACAGCCCCGGCAGCTTTTCCTTCGTGCCCGGCCCGTTCGGGTGGATCGAGCTGTCCGTGCCGGACGCGCTGGCCTGCACGCCGAAGCCGTCCAGCGGCTGCCAGAAGCGGCCGAACTGCAGCGACGCCGTCAGCTCGATGCCGCGCACGAAGCCGCCCTGCCCGTTGGCCGGCTGGTTGATCGTGCCGATGTCCTGGATCGGCACCACGGCGCTGGAATTCGGGAAGCCCGAGAAGTCGTACTCGCGCTGCTGGTTGTAGATGTAGCTCTTGAGCTGCTTGAAGAAGTACGCGGCCGACACGTATGCGCCCTTGCCCAGATAGTGCTCGAGCGAGAGGTCGTACGAATTGGCGCGCCACGGTTCCAGGTGCGGATTGCCGCCGCTGCCGTTCCACATCAGGGTACTGGTGCTGACGCCGGCCGACACGCCCGCGCGCATGTCCGACATGCGCGGGCGCGCCACGGTCTTCGCGGCGCCGAAGCGCAAATAGGTGTCGTTGACGTAGTTGCCGAGGTCGAAGTTCAGGTTCAGCGTGGGCAGCACGTCGTTGTACGAGGCGCCGTCCCGCAGGTCCGTGATGATCTTGCCGCTGACCGCCTTGCCGCGCGCTTCCTGGTCCACGTGCACGACCTGCACGCCCGCGTTGCCGCGCACCGGGATGCGGCCCAGTGCCGTGTCGATGCCGAAGCGGAGATAGCCCACAGCCTGCTTCTCGACGACGCCCCAGTCCTGCTGGGCGACGTCGGTGTCGACCGGCAGCTTGTCGTACAGCGTGTCCAGCGCGGCCATCGAATCGTAGGTCAGCACGGACGGGATGCCGGCCCACGCCAGCGACGTCGACGGCTGGATCAGGTTCGCCGGCACGCTTGTGATCGCGCGGTTGTTCTTCAGCGCGTAGGTCTGCGACACGTCCTCGTGCGTCTTCTCGCGCCTGGAGTAGCTCAGGCCCGCCTGCACGTCGCGCAGGAAGCCATCCAGTCCGCGCTTGACGTTAACCTTGGCCGCCTGCAGCGTGTCCTTGACGATCGGGTGGTGCATGGTGGCGTCGTGGCCCCAGCCGCCCGGGTCGGTCAGCTTGATGATGTTCGGGTCGGCGTAGTCGACGCCCGGCGCGAAGCGTGGCAGGCCGGCGCCGACGGGGATCTCGAAGCCGAAGTCGTTGTCCGCCGCCGTGGAACTGGCCGGGCCCAGGCCCGTGTACGTCTCCGACGTCAGCTCCTTGCGCTTGGCGGACGAATACGACAGGTCGGCGTCGAGGGTCCAGTCGCGATCCAGCTTGACGTTCGTGTTCCAGCCGGCCGCGCCCAACGTGTCCTTGCGCCGGTTGTAGTCGTTGCGCACGATCGGCTGCAGGTTCACCCAGGTGCCGCCGGTCAGCAGGCGCACGTCGCCGATGGTGTCGATGCGCGGATCGCGGTAAGTCACGGTGTCGGCCGAGTTCCACATGATGCCGCGCATGACTTCCTTCTGGTCGAACTGCGAGTAGTACAGGTCGAGGACGGAGCGCACGTCGCGGTTCGGCTTGTAGTCGATGACCGCCATCAGGCCGTCGCGGACCTGCTTGCGCGACGTCGCCGTGACTTCCGCGCCCTTCAGCGCGACGACGTCCTCGTTCCCCGGCGGGAGCTTGTTGTTGTTCCCCCACCACCAGGACTTGTATTCCTTCTGCTGGCCCGGCGTGTCCAGGTGGGCATAGCCGATGGCGAGGCCCAGCGTGTTGTCCAGGTACTGGTCGATGTACGAGATCGACATGCGCTTGCCGTTCGTCGACCAGCCATTGTTCAGCGCCCCGTTGCTGTTGTGCTCACCGCGCACGTTGACGGCGACGGCGCGGCCGCGCCGGTCCAGCGGACGCACGGCGCGCAGGTCGATGGTGCCGGACAGGCCGGCCGACGTCATCGCCGCATCCGGCGTCTTGTACACGACGACGCCGGACAGCAGCTCGGACGGATACTGGTCGAATTCCGCGCTGCGGTCGTTGCTCGTGCTGGTCTGCTCGCGGCCGTTGAGCAGGGTGACGGCGAAGTCCGGCGCGAGGCCGCGCAGCGAAATCACCTGCGCGCGGCCCGCGACGCGCTGCGCGGTCAGGCCCGGCAGGCGCGCGATGGACTCCGCGATCGACGTGTCGGGCAGCTTGCCGATGTCTTCCGCGGTGATCGCCTCGACGATGGAGTCGGATTCCTTCTTGATCGCGATCGAGCTTTCGATACTGCCGCGGATGCCGGTGACGACCACCTGCGACGGCGCGGCGCTGACCTGCGCGGCGCTGTCCTGCGCGGCGGCGCCAGCGGTCCACAGCAGCGCGGCGCAAGCGGCGGCGATCGGGGTCAGGCGCGAGATGTTACGTGGGTGAGCCATGCTTCATGTCTCCATTGTCGTTGTTTTCGAAGATTGGAAACGTTGCCAAACTGCAGCACAAAAAAACGGAAACATTGCCGGATCACGGGGACCGGCACGATTCCGTCGATTGGAAACGTTGCCAAACTGAGTCGCATTATGGTCGCGATTAAAAACCGGTGTCAAGACGTGGCGTGCGCGCGCAACATTTCAACGCCACATGAACGTCGCCACGCTGGATGCCGGCAGCGTGTAGCGGAAGCCCTGCTTCCCCACCCGCACCGTGAGCGCGCGCGGCTGCGCATCGCCGTTCGCCACGAGCAGCGCGAACGAACCGTCCGGATTGACGAAGGCGACGTTGTTCTCACCCGTCGACGCGATGCGGTGCGCGCCCGGCAGCACGAAGCGGCTCGCGTGGGCCAGCGCGTAATACTCGACGTTGCGCGTGACGGCGCCCGTCGCCGCATCGATGGTCACGACGCCGCGGCAGTCCTTGCAGCCGCCCAGGTGCGGGCCGTCCTGGGCGTCCAATGCGAGATTCCAGAACAGGACGCCGCGCGCCCAGTTGCGCGTCGTGTCGATGACGAGCGTCTTCGCGAAGTACTGCAAATTCTTCGCCCAGTCCGGCGCCCAGCGTCCGCCCGAACACTCCGTGAACCACGTGTCCTTGGCGGGGAACAGGTCGTGCAGCCGGCCCTGCGCGCGCACGTCGCCGCCGTAGCAATGCCATGCGATGCCGCTCACGTAACGCGCCGCGCGCGGATCGGACAGCACGACGGCCGGCGACTCCGGCTCGTCCCAGTTGTGGTCCCAGTCGAAGATGGCGGTGCCGGGGTGCGACTTCGCCAGCAGCGGCCCGAGATGGTCGCGGATGAACGCGGCCCGCTTGTGTGGATCGACGCGCATGCCGGGGTAGTTGTCCGGCTCGAAGTGCGGCTCGTTCTGCAGCGTGAGCGCGGAGATCGTCACGCCTTGTTCCCGCATCGCGGCGACGTAGCGGCCCAGGTAGCGCGCATAGGCATCGAACGCCTCGGGTTTCAACGTGCCCTTCACGAGGCTGTCGCTCGTCTTCATCCAGCCCGGCGCGCTCCACGGCGAGGCCATCACCTTCAGCTGCGGGTTGATGGCCAGGGCGGCCTTCACCGTCGGCAGCACGGTGTCCTTTTGCGGCTCGATCGAGAAGCGCTTCAGCTGGGGGTCGCTCTGCCCCGGCGGCATGTCGTCGAAGCTGTAGTGGGTGCGCGAGAAATCGGAGGCGCCGATCGTCAGGCGCGTGAACGACAGTCCGATGCCCTCGCCTTCCCGCCCGAACAACTGGCGCAGCAGCGCCTCGCGCCGGGCCGGGTCCAGGTGCTGGATCAGGTGGGCGGAAGCGTCCGTGATCGCGGCGCCGAAGCCGGCGATCTGCTGGTAGCGCGTGGACGGGTCGACGACGATCGCCGGGGCGCCGGTCGAGGCCTCCATGGGTGCGTCGGCGGCACGGGCCAGCAATTGCGACCGGTCGCCGGTGGTGATCCAGGCCTGGACCGTGGATGCGTGCACCGCCGGCGCCAGCGCGACGAGGACAATGGACAGGATACGACGGGGAACGAGCGATGGCTGCATGCGGCACCTCCTGAGATTGGAAACGTTGCCAATTCGGCGGCGCCCACTATAGCATGGACGTTCGATCAAGCCGTAACAGTGGCGCCCGGTCGGAAGTGATCGCGCGCCCACGCGGCAAATGTCGTCGGCGTCCTGCCTGCCACCTTGTTCGCCAGCGCGATCGCGGCGTCGTGCGCGCCCGGGCCGAGGTAGGTATAGGCCTCGTAGTAGGCCAGCGTCTCGCCGATCGCATCCGCGCCCGGGAAGAAGCCGGCGAACACCTCGCGCGGAACCCGGGTGAACGACAGCCGATGACCCTGCTGGTTCAGCGTGCCGACCAGGTCGTCGAAGCTCAGGAAGTCGCCGACCAGCGGCAGCCAGGCGCCCCTGCCGGTTTCATCCGGGTGCGCGAACGCGCCGGCCACGATGTTGCCCAACTCGCCGATGTCGCCCATGTGAATGCAGCGCACCGCGGGATCGATGGGCAGCACCCAGCCCAGGCTTCCATCCTGCTGTGGTTGCGGGCCGTGCGGTCCCGAGAAGTTCTGGTAATAGGCAGGCGGCACCACGAAGGTGTAATGCGGGAACCCGGCCTCCTTCACGATGGCATCGACCTTCGCCTTGCCCGTGAATTGGGGAAGCTTGAATTCACCGCCGCTGATCGCTTCGACATTGGGCAGGGTCGACCAGATCAGGTGATCTACGCCCGCCGCCCGCGCGGCCCGGATCGCCGCCGTCGCCTGCCCGATCTCGTCGGCGCCATCCTGCCAGAAGTTCGTGACGAGGAAAACGCCGTGCGCGCCGTCGAGGGCCGCCGCCAGCGTTTCCGGCCGTTCCAGGTCGGCCGCCACCACCTCGTCGGCGGGGCCCACGTACCTGCCCGGATCGCGCGTCAGCGCGCGCACCGTGAATTGGCCGCCGGCCTTCAGGGCGCGCACCACGCCGCCGCCCTGGTGTCCCGTTGCGCCGAATACGGCAATCACTTTTTTGTCGATGGATGTCATCTGCACCTCACTTGGTTGATCGTGGGGCAGATCTTGCGCTTGTTCGATATTCGTAGCAATCTTCAAAAATTGCCATCATTTGCCAGGATTTGATCCATATGAGCGATCCCGTGGAAACCTCGGAACTCGTCGCCTTCACCAGGACGGTCGACGCCAGATCGCTGTCACGCGCCGCCGCCGAGCTGGGCGTCCCGCGCGCGACCGTCAGCCGCCGCCTTGCGCGCCTCGAGGAGCGGCTGGGCGCGCGCCTCCTCCGCCGCACGACGCGCAGCCTGGTTCTCACGGATATCGGGAAAGCGTTTTATCGGCAGGCCTGCATCGCGCTCGAAGCCGTGCGATTCGCCGAGCAGAGCGTGCGCATGACGGACGACATCGTGCGTGGCGACCTGCGCGTGTCGGTGCCCCCGGTGATGCACGCCGGCTTCCATGCGATGCTGTGCGAATTCGCGGCGCGCCACCCCGCGCTGCGGGTCCATGTCCACACGTCGAACCAGCACGTCGACATCCTCCACGGCGGCTACGACGTCGCGCTGCGCGCCAGCAGCCAGCTGCAGCCCGGCCTCATCGCGCGCACGCTCTTCCGCGATCCGATGATCGCCGTCGCGGCGCCCGCCTACCTCGCCAGGCGCGGCACGCCGCGCACGCAAGGCGATCTCCGGGCCCACCGCTGCCTGCTCGGCTTCGCGCGCGGCGAGCTGCCGGAGTCCCACTGGCCCCTGGTCTCCGGGGGCAAGCTCCACGTCGACGGCGCGTTCTTCGCGAACGACATCGCCCTGCTGTGCGAGGCCGCCATCAACGGACTTGGCATCGCGCTCCTGCCGCACAGCCTCGTGGCGCCGCACCTGGAGAGCGGTACGCTCGTACAGGTACTCGCCGGCGTCGTCGGCGCCGAGATGCAGATAGCGCTCGTCTACCCCGAACGCCAGTTCATGCCGCCCCAGGTGCGCGCGTTCATCGATACGGTCGCCGCCTGGGTGCAGGGCGCGCCGGCCGCGTAAACGACGAAAGGCGCCGAAGCGCCTTTTGTTGGGAGACTACGCGATTACGCGGCTTGCTGTTGCTGGCCCGGTTGTTCCAGCACCTGCACGTTGTCGGTATTGCCGTTGGCATCCGCGATCGCGATCTTGCGCGGCTTGAATGCTTCGGGCACTTCGCGCACCAGTTCGATGGTCAGGATGCCGTTGTCGAAGCCGGCGCTGACGACCTTCACGTGGTTGGCCAGCTGGAAGCGCTGTTCGAAATCGCGCTGGGCGATACCGCGGTGCAGGAAGGTGCGCTGCACGTCATCCTTTTGCTTGCGGCCGGTCACGAGCAGGGTGTCGCGTTCGGAGGTGATGTCGATTTCGTTGCGGGTGAAACCGGCGAGCGCCATCACGATGCGGTATTTGTCTTCCGACACCAGCTCGATGTTGTACGGCGGGTAGCTCGGCGCGCTTTCGGCGCGTTGCTCGAGCAGGTTCACCAGGCGGTCGAAGCCGATTGCGGAACGATACAGGGGAGACAGGTCAAAAGTACGCATGATTCGATATCCTCTAAAAAGTACAAGCGATAAGTTGACGGACCTCATCGTGAGCATCCGTTGGAACCAATCTAATGGCCCCCTCGCTCCTTTTCAAGCCGTACGAAATATCTTTTTTAAGGCCGTTTTTAAAATTTCGTTTGGATCGCTGCCGGGCGGAATCTGGGCCGATTGCACAGTGCTACACTCGGCCGTTTATGTCTCTTCGCCAGGGTTTCAGCCAATGACCGCTTCCAAGTTCGCTTCGTCCGTTTCTGCCGCCGCGCTCGCGCTGGCGCTGGCCTTTCCGGCGCACGCCGACGTGCCTGCCCCCGTCGACCAGCCCTACCCCGGCACCATCGTGCTGAACGTCGATGCGACCGATTTGTCGCAGCAGGTCTTCCGCATGCACATGACGATTCCCGTGAAACCCGGCCCCCTCACCCTGCTGTATCCGCAATGGCTGCCCGCGAACCACGGCCCGAACGGCCCGATCACGCAACTGGCGGGCCTGAAGTTCACGGCGAACGGCAAGCCCGTGGAGTGGAAGCGCGATCCCGTGCACGTGTACGCGTTCCACCTGACCGTCCCCGAGGGCGCGACGAGCCTGGAAGCCGAATACCAGTACCTGTCGCCGCTGGAACCGGGCCAGGGCCGCATCACGATGACGGACGATATCCTCGGCGTGCAATGGATCTCGACGACGCTGTACCCGGCCGGCTACGTCGCGCGCGGCATCGACGTGCAGGCGAACCTGAAGCTGCCCGCGGGCTGGCAGTACGCTACGGCACTGGAGACGGACAACCGCGCCGGCGACGACGTCCACTTCAAGGCGAGCGACCTGGAGACGCTGATGGATTCGCCGCTGTTCGCGGGCCGCTACAGCAAGCGCTTCGACCTCGACCCGGGCGGCAAGGTGCCTGTCCGGCTGAACGTCTTCGCCGACAGCCCGGAAAGCCTGGAGGCGAAGCCCGAGCAGATCGCGGCGCACCGCGCGCTCGTGCAACAAGCGTATAAACTGTATGGTTCGTATCACTACGACCACTACGATTTCCTGTTCGCGCTGTCCGACGAATTCGGCGGCATCGGCCGCGAGCACCACCAGTCCAGCGAGAACGGCGTCAAGCCGGGCTATTTCACCGACTGGGCCAAGAGCGAGGCCGGACGCGAACTGCTGCCGCACGAATTCACGCACTCGTGGAACGGCAAGTTCCGCCGTCCCGCCGGCCAGAACGTCCCCAACTTCAACACCCCGATGGACAACGAGCTGCTGTGGGTGTACGAAGGCCAGACCCAGTACTGGGGCAATGTGCTGGCCGCGCGTTCCGGCCTCGTCTCGGCGACTGCCGCGCGCGACGCGCTGGCCGCGAGCGCCGCGCGCTACGACAGCGTCGCGGGCCGCGCGTGGCGCGCCGTGCAGGACACGGTCTACGACCCGATCCTCAACGCGCGCCGCGGCCTGGGCTGGCCGAACTGGCAGCGCAGCGAGGACTACTACGTCGAGGGCATGCTGATCTGGCTGGACGTCGACACCCGCATCCGCGAACTCTCGGGCGACAGGCGCTCGCTGGACGATTTCGCCCGCGCCTTCTACGGCGTGAACAACGGCAGCCACCTGCCCGCCTTCTACACGTTCGACGACGTCGTCGCGGCGCTCCAGAAAATCCAGCCGTACGACTGGGCCCCGTTCCTGCGCGCGAAGCTGGACGGCCACGGTCCCGGCGCCCCGCTGGACGGCCTCGCCCGCGCCGGCTGGAAGCTGGTCTACACCGACACGCCGACGGATTACCTCAAGGGCGTGGACGACCGCAACAAGGTGCTGGACCTGACGTACGCGCTCGGCTTCACGGTCGCGCAGGACGGCGCCGTGCGCAACGTCGTGTGGGACGGCCTCGGCTTCCGCGCGGGCCTCGCCGCCAACACGACCGTCATGGCCGTCAACGACCGCGTGTACAAGCCGGAACTGCTGAAGGCCGCGATCAAGGAAGCGAAGGACGGCAAGCCCATTCGCCTGCTCGTCAAAAAGGGCAACGTGCTGCGCACGATCTCGCTGGACTACCGCGGCGGCCTGCGCTACCCGCGCCTGGAACGCATCGAGGGGACGAAGGACCGTTTGACGCCGATCTTCTCGGCCTTGAAGTAAGCTCTCAAACGTAAGTCATCAAACTGTCATATTTGCCCCGTAAGCTGGACCTGCCGACAACAACAAACAGGGGGGCAACATGAAGTGGATCCAAGAAATGCGCGCCGCACGGCTGCGGCGCACCTCGCCCTGGCAGGCCGCACTGGCGGACCTGCCGGCGGGACTCCAAAGTTACTGGCGCGCGAGCGCACCGCGCGAATACGAAGGCATCCGGACGGATGCCTTTTTTTATGCCCGCGCGGCAGAGGGCTTGCTGCGCTTCTTCGACGCAGTCCGGCACAGCGGCCAGCCGTGCGCCCTGCCGTCGGAAGCGGCGGACTCCGTATGGCACGCGTGGCTGCGCTGGAATCCGGTGTCGCTGGAACGCTTCTGCCTGCGCCACTTCGGGGCGGCGGTGCCGCACGTCGAACGGGCTGCGCTCGCCGGCAACGCCCTGCTGCACACGTTCGCGGCCTGCCGCGCGCGCGACGGCATCGGGCCGCGCAGCATGCGCCTGCCCGCGCTGTTCGGCCTGGATGCCGATCTGCGCATGCCGGGCGGGCACGGTTACTGGAGCCGGGCCGGCGAGATCGTCTACGCGCGCCTGAACGAACGGGGCCGCGGCATGTGGCGCGCGCGGCCGCATCCGGAACTGGCGCTGGCGGTGCTGGTTGCGGCGGGGGTCGTCGACCGGCACCTGCTGGCCGCCCACCTGGGCCGGCGTGAAGCCGCGGCCGATGGGGGATCCTGCGGCGGCATGGCGTTCGCGGACGGTGGCGACGCCTGCGCCGATGGTGGCGGAGGCGACGGCGGGGGCAGCGGGTGCGGCAGCAGCTGCGGGGGCGGGTGCGGCGGCGACTAGGATGAAACGTCATTCCCGCGAAGGCGGGAATCCATTCTGAGCGCCCGAAGTCGACCTATCAAGCACGTCGTGGTGTTTCCGGGATACCGAATTCTGTTGCTCAGCATGGGGGGAATAGTGCCGAGGGCACTATTCCCGCCTGCGCGCACTGCTGTCCGGAATAATTTTTACCGTCGAAAATAGGCCCGCCATAGGGAAAAACCGTCGTTCCCGCGAAAGCGGGAACCTATGCTGACTGCTCGAAGTCGACTCTTTGTAACCAACGAGGTGGACATGAATAACGTAGTTGGCATACTCAGCATGGATTCCCGCTTGCGCGGGAATGACGATGCTATTTGTGACGGTTTTTGAAAACAATATTCCGGACACCAGTGCGCCTGCGCGGGGACGACGTCAGCGCGATGAGCGGATGATGTCCGCCAGCTCGGCCGCCACCTGCCGCCCCAGCAGGTGGATGTGCCAGCCATCGACGAAGCCGTGATGGGCCTGCACGGAGAACGGCAGCTGCAGCCCGTCCGGTCCGTCGCGGAAACGGCCCCACGCGAACGACGGAATGTCGGGGTTCGCGATGGATGCCATCGGATGCTGGATCGAGGTGAAATCGAGCCATGGCATGCAAGTGACGAACACCTGGTCCTTCGCATCGCGCGGCGACATCGTGCGGTATTTGACGTTCAGTTCCGTCATGGTCGACGCCTCTTCCCGCGCCGCCATGCCGCGCGCGACGAATTCGCGCACGTCGTCGGACCAGTCGAACTGCGCGAAATTCAGGTCGCCGTGCTGGTTCATCACCGTGAACGACGGCACGAGGCGGTCGATGCGGATGACCTCACCGTCCACGATCCGGTAGCGGAAGTTCTCCACCTTCAGCACGGCGCGCAGCACGGCGCACAGCATCACGTGGAACGGCGCCAGGCCCTGCGCCTTGCACCAGGGCCGGAAATCCGGGACGTCCAAGGTGAAGCACAGGTTGACCGCCGGGCTTTCCATGCGGTCGAAGAAGTCGAAGCGGTCGCGCCGCCGTTCAAACTCACGCATGCGCGGTCCCCGCGTCGAGGTAGCGCGCACTCCACGCCGAGATGACGCCGGCCACGTACGCGGCATCCTCGCGCCGCGTGATCAGGTGATCCATGCCGTCCAGCGAAATAAAACTCTTCGGATGCTGCGCCAGTTCGAAGATGCGTGTGGCGTTGTCCATGCTGACGGTGTCGTCCTGCGGCGCCTGCATCACGAGCAGCGCGCGGCCGAGGGTGGCGATCTTCTCGTGCAGCCGGTGCCGGCCGGCGTCCTCGACGAAGTGCTGGCGGATGTTGAAATCGCGCCCGGCCAGTTTTACCCTCGCCTCGCCCAGCTGCGCGATCGTGTCGAGGTGCTCGCCCAGCAGCGTGTTCACGACGTAGTGCGGATCGCTGGGCGCGGCGATCGTCACGATGGCCTTCGCTTCCGGCACGCGCTGGGCCGCCGCCAGCACGGCCGCGCCGCCCAGGCTGTGGCCGATCAGGAGCTGCGGCGCCGCGAATTTCTCGCGCATGACGGCGGCGGCCGCGACGAGGTCTTCGACGTTCGAGGAAAAATTGGTGTCGGCAAAATCGCCGTGGCTGGCCCCGAGGCCGGCGAAGTCGAAACGCAGCACGGCCACGCCCAGGCTTGCCAAGCCGCGCGAGATGAAGGTGGCGGCCAGCACGTCCTTGCTGCAGGTGAAGCAGTGGGCAAAGATGCCGTAGGCGCGCGGCGTGCCGGTGGGAGCGTCCAGCTTGGCGGAGAGCTTGCCGTGGGGGCCGGGGAAATCGATTCGTTCGGTGAGCATGATGGTTCCGTGTTCGTTGCAGTGCGCATTGTGGAACAAGCCGGGAAACTTTGCTTGAAATCGCATTCCGCGGGTGGAAATGCGTGAGCTTTCGCGACCGCGAAGCCGTTATGCTGGAGGCTTACCTGAAGGAGAACCCACATGCGCCTCATCATTGCCCTGGTCCTGCCCTGGCTGACCTTTTTCACCATCGGCCGCCCGATCGCCGGCATCATCTGCCTGCTCCTGCAACTGACCGTGATCGGCTGGCTGCCCGCCACCATCTGGGCCGTGTATGCGCTCAGCCAGTTCAAGACCGACCAGAAGATCGAGCGGGCGCTGCGGCAGCGGGCATGACGGGAATCGTTCGGCCCAGGCTGCTCCGTGCCGCCCTGGCGTGCCTGGTGCTGCAGACGGCGCACGCCGCCGAATCCTGCCCGGGCGACGTTGCGGCGGCCGTCGCGAAGAGCGCCGGCGTCCGGAAACCAGGGGACGAAGGCCAGGTCGTCGCGGCCGCATGCAAGCTGTGGCCGTACGACGGCAAGACGCTGCTGTCCGCCATCGCCTTCAGCACGAACGACGGGGAAGTGAAAAAGCTGGTCGTCGCGATGGTGGATGCGCGCTCCGCACGCATCCTCGCCAGCTACGAGCGCGAGGTCGGCGAAGATGCGTCCGTCCAGTTCGGGGAGAGCAGCCTGGGCATCGATACCGCGCCCTACCGGCTGGCGCAGGACGTCAGGGCATTCGGCGTGCGCTTCCGGAGTGCCGCGCGCGGCGCAAGTTGCGCGGACGGCGCGTGGGAAGACGAGCTCACGCTCTTCGTCCGCCACGGCGAGTCGCTGCAACCCGTGCTGCGCGGCCTGCCGATGTCGCACTGGAGAGCCGTCGAGGGTTGCCTCGGCCAGGCGGAGGGACTGGTGTTTGACGAAGCCAAGCTTTCGATCGGCCTCGCGAAGACATCGTCCCATGGGTTCGCGGACCTGACCGTCACCGCACGGATCACGCGTGAAAGCGCGGCCGACGACGCGATCGGCAAACCGAAGATCGAGCAGGCCACGCTGCGCCATGATGGCGACGCCTACCAGAGCGGCAAAAGCCGTCCCTGGTGGCTGTCCTTCTTTCCGTTGGGAGATTGAGTCACGAAGCGCATCCTTCCCCTGCTGTTGCTGCTGACCGCCTGCGGGCAGCCGCTGGCGCCGCAGGCACCGTTGTTGCCCGGTCCAGCGGTGGCTGCGGACGCGTATCGCAGCGCGGCCGTGTCCGGCGCCGCCGTCTACGCAGTCGATCCGGATGCCTCGCTGCTGGCCGTGACGGTACGGCGCGGCGGCCTGATGGCGCGGCTCGGGCATGACCACGTCGTGGCCAGCCACGCATTGACCGGCTTTGCCGCGCCCGGCATGGGCCGGGCCGACGTCTCGTTCCGCGTCGACCGGCTCACGGTCGACGAACCGCGGCTGCTGCGCGACGCGGGAATCGCGACGTCACCGTCACCGGAAGCCGTCGAGGGCACGCGCAAGAACATGCTCGGCCCGGTGCTCGACGCGCCGCGCTATCCGGTGGTGACGCTGCATGCCGAATTGCCGGCGGACGGCCGGCTGCGTGTCGCCGTCACGCTGCACGGCACGACGCGACGGATGGACCTTCCCGCCGTGGTGCGGGTCGACGAGAAACAGGTGACCGCGCGCGGCACGGCGCACCTGAAACAGACCGATTTCGGCATCACGCCGTTTGCCGTGGGCGCCGGGCTGCTGGCGGTGCAGGACGAGCTGGAGGTACGTTTTGATATCGTCGCGCGGCGCTGGAGGCCGGCGTCATGACGGCGAAGAGCGCCATCGGCGTGCTGCTCTGGTCGGCCGGACACGTCGTCAACGCGCTGGCCCTGCTGGCGGCCGGCATGTATGTCCTGTTCTGCGTCGCCTGGCTGCACGCGCCGCTTCTGGACGTCCTGCGCGTGACCGCCACGATGGCGCTGCCGGTCCTCGGGCTGGCCTGGCTGTGCCGCTGGGGCGGCCGGCGTCTGTGGAAACCTGTCCCTGCGAACCCGCCCTCGCCCGCCAGGCGCGGGCTGCTGGCCGTGGCCGGCATCGCCGTGGCCATCGCCGGCGCCTCGATCGTGCGCACCGGCGTGCGGGACTACCAGTGCGGCGTCGACCGGTCCCGGCACGCGGCGACGCATGCGGCCGACACGCTCAGGAACGGCTTCGAGCGCGTGTGCGAAGGCGATCTCGATCGTTTCGACATCTCGTTCCGATCGCTCGAGAAGGCGACCCGGAAGCTGGCGTTCCCGCCGGTCGACCTGACCCACACGCCGTTCGCGCAATTCGAGAGCCTGGGCGGCCTGGCCGAATACGTCAACGACGTTCCGTCGCGCCTGTACCGCGGCTTCCGCATGCCGGACGGGCGCCAGGTCACGCTGTTCGAACACGACATGTCCGCCGACGGCTCCCGCAGCTGGCGCGATCCCAAGGACGAGCCGGAGCGCATCAACGGCATGCCGGCCAGGCTCGTCGTCATGGAAGCGCCGTCAGGCAAGGCGGTCTCGCTGCTGTCCTGGTTCGAGGGCCGGCGCGGCTACCAGCTGTGGGTCGATGCCAACGTCGTGCGCGTCCCGCTGCGCGACCGGCTATTTACGCTGGCGGCATCGTTGCCGCGCGCCGTGCCGGGCTGCCCGAACGAGCCGCCGCCCGCGCCGCTGCGCTTCGATGCGGACGGCAATCCTGTCGAAGAGCCGATGCCCGAGGTACTGACGCAGGCGCAGGTGGATGCGCTGCTGGACAGGAGCAAACGGCCTTGCAAATGACGTCCGCCGTCACCCGAACAACCCGTGCAGGAACCACTTCGGCCCCTCCTCCCCCGTCCCGATCCGCTCCCGATACACCCAGTACAGCGTGTGATCCAGCCCCTCGGCAATGAAGTAGTCGCGCGTCTCCGGCCCGTCCCACCAGCCGGCCTCGAGACGCTCCGGATTCGACGCCATCCGCAACGGCGACCCGTAGAACGGGCGATGGTCGCGCATCAAGAGCGCGATCGGCCGCGCCAGCAGCCACGTGGGACGCGGCAGGCTCAATACGTCGGGCGGCAGCTGCGCGTTGCGCGCCTTGTCGCTCACCTTCTGCTGCACCGGCACCCACACGTTGGCCTGTTCGGGGCGGTAGTCGGCCAGCGGCAGCGGTTGCAGGACGTTGTCGGCGCCCAGGCGCGCGGCCAGCAGTTCCAGCATGCGCATGCGGTCGTCCTCGCTGCCGCCCGGTTCGGGGAACAGCGACGCATTCGGCGGCGCCATCGGCCGCACCTGCAGCGCTTCCAGCGCGAGGCCGATCACGGGCGCCTCCAGCGTCAGCCGGCCCAGGCGCTCCTTCAGCAGGCGCACGAGGTGCTCGTCGCGCCACGTCGGCTCGGCCAGCACGATCTCGACGCTCGTCGGCGGGCGCGCGCCCCGGCCCCGTTCGTGTTCCAGCTGCAAGGTGATGCGCTCCACCGCCAGCTGGCGCGCGCACAGCCACCCGGTCAGCTGCAGCAGCAGGCATTGCGCGCCCGCCAGCAGCAGGTCCGCGTCGTCGATGCGGTCGTACAGCTCCAGCCGCGCGCGGAAGGTTTCCGGCGGAGATATCCACTCGTACAGTTCCGGCACGAGGCCGTAGGCGGCATCCACCAGGTCGAGCAGCTCGCGGCCGCAGCGCCGCTGCAGGCCGGGGCGCGGCAGGCGGCGCAGGTCGCCCAGCGTGTGGCAGCCGATGCCCTCGAACCACGCCGCGTACGGCCGCGCCGGCGGCATCAAGAGCACGGCCAGCCGGTCGAGCCGGCGCAGCAGCGCTTCCATGCGCACGGCGCGTCCGGCGTTCGCGCGCGCCAGCAGCCACGCGCCGCGCGCGGTGGGCGCACACGCGAGCGAGGCCGTGAAGCCCAGCGCGCGCACGTTGGCGTGCACGCGCCGGCACAGCGCGCGGATGCCGCCGAACAGGCGCAGGCTGGCACCCACGTCCATCAGCAAGGTCGACTCTTCCCCTTCCGCGACCTGCGGCGTGTACTGCAGCAGGGCCAGCGCCACCGCCTGGCGCGCGTCCGCCTCCAGCGCCGGCGCGCGCTCGTGGATGCGTGCGTCCGGCAGCAGCATCAGCACGCCGCCGCGGCGCATGCCGGTGCGCACGCCCGCCTCCTGCGCGTAGTGCGACGCCACCAGCACGCGCTCCTGCTCGAGCACCACGGTGCCAACGTCAGTGCCGGTGTCAATGGACCAGCTCGGTGTGAACACCTCGATCGGTAACCGGGGCAGGTGCAGTGCGATCCACAGGCGCATGGCGATTGGGCAGATGATTGGGCAAATAAGAGGTCAAGGGAAGGAACAGGGTCGCGTCGCGTTGCGGCCCCCGGCGTTTCACGAAACCCATCTCGATAACGCCCCCCAGCGGCCCCAGGGCCAGGCGCAGCGGGGCCGGCGAGGCGTCCAGCCCCGCCGCCCCCGGCCGCAACCTGTAGAACAGGGTTTCCCCCGCCTGCGCGGCCAGGTGCAGGCGGCGCAGGTTTTCGGCGCGGACGTTGTTTTGCCAAAACAGCAGCGCGCCGCAACTGCCGCTGCGCAGCACCTGCTCCGCCGCCCACAGCGCGTCCGCCGTGCGGGTCGCGCGCACCCAGATCAGTTGCGAGGGCGGCACCCCGAGCGCGGCCATGGCCAGCGCCTGGGGCGGATGCGGCGGCTGCAGCAGCACGATGCGCCGCTGCGCCACGGCCGCCAGCGCGGGACGCAGCAGGCGCATCTCGCCGATGCCGGGCTGTTGCAGCAGCAGGTCGACGAGGGTTCCCGTCGGCCAGCCGCCGCCCGGCAGCTGCGCCGACAGCGTGGGATGGCCGGTATCGATACAGCGCGTGTCGCTACGCGCCAGCTGCGAGGCGAGCCAGAGCGACGGATGCAAGGATTCCGGCGCTGCAGATGTTGAACCTGAGCAATTCATGTATGATGCGAAGAAATACTGTATAAACATACAGTACTATTCTCATCAGGTTTTGGCAAGGTTAATCTTCTTGAATGCCAGGTTGACAGGTCCGGATTGCGCTCAGACGACCGGCTGGGATACCGCCACCTTGCCCGTCTTTTTCATGGTCTTCGCCGTCAGCCACCGGCGCACCGGGATGTCGTAGAACGTCAGGCAGATCCAGGCGAGCGCCACGCAGACGGCCAGCGTCGCGACGGCGACCGGCCAGCCCTGCGCGACCGGGATCTTGTTGTCCTGGACCCAGGCGGTGTACGTGTACACGAAGGGGTAATGGATGATGTAGATCGGATACGAGATCGCCCCAAGGAAGCCGCAGATCCTGGCGGACAGTCCCGATTTGACCTCGCCGCTCGCGCCGAGATAGACGACCAGCGGGAACACGAGGATGATGCACAGCGATTCGTACAGGCCGTTCATCCACAGGTCACGCTCGCCGCCGAAGCGCGGCAATGCGAGTACGACGGCGATGATGACGCTGCACAGCAGGAACGCGTGCTTGACGTGGCCCACCGTGACGACGCGCGACAGCAGCAGGCCCGCGAAGAACGGATACAGCAGCCGGGTCAGGCCGATGCGTATCTGGCCCGGTTCCAGCGCCCAGCCGCCGATCACGTCGCCGGTCGGCCCGGTGACGCAGTAGTGGACCAGCGCGCCGCCCGCGACGAACACGCACAGGGCCAGCGCCAGCTTCGAGAACTTGCGCACGAACAGCGCGTACAGGATGTTGCCGACGTATTCGTAGAACAGCGACCAGCCCGGGCCGTCCAGCGGATGCATCTCGGTCCAGCCGCGGATGTCCAGCGAGAGCGGGACCGGGATCAGCGTCATGCCGATCACCATGACCACCAGCAGCAGCCACACGGGCGTCTCCTGGATCCGGGGGAAGATCGGACTGGCCTGGAAGTAGAACATGAGGGCGCCGATGATCATCGCCACGACGATCATCGGATGCAGGCGGATCAGCCTGCGCTTGAAGAATTCGGTCGTCGACATCGTCTTCCAGCGGTCGTCGTAGGCATAGCCGATGACGAAGCCGGACAGGACGAAGAAGAAATCCACCGCCAGGTAGCCGTGGTTGATGATCTGGACGAACCGGCTGGCCGCGTGCGCCTCGAACAGGTGGAATGCCACGACGATGAGGGCGGCAACGCCGCGCAGGCCGTCGAGGATCGGGTAATGGCGCTTGGTGTCTGCAAAACCGACAGACGAAAGATCGTTCGCCACTGGGAGGTCTCCTTTATGGTTGATGGAATCAGTTGGAACTCGTGCGTGCGGATGGCGGCGCCGTGACGCGCGTTGCGAGGCGGGTCGCCGGGCGATCAGCGGAAAGCATGGATAACGCCTGCCAAAGCGGTTCAGGACAGGGGCGCGGCCTGGAGGACCGGGGCGCCCGCGTGGACGAGGGCCCGCACGTCGGCATCCGGCGCGTCGCCCTCGAGGATGAAGCGATGGATGTCCTTGACCGCGGCGATGCGGTGCGGGGCGCGCGTGCCGAGTTTCTCGGTCGTGGCCATGACGACGGTGTTGCGGCCGGCCGCCCGGAGCGCGCGCTTGAACGTGGCATCGGCCGGATCGAACGCGCAGACGCCCGCCGCCACGGACACGGCACAGGCGCCGACGAAGCACGTGTCGATGTTCATCTCCGCCAGCCGGGCCACGGCGTTCGCGTCGACGCATCCGCCGACATGCGGGTCGACGACGCCGCCCAGCAGGATGAGCCGCAGGTCCTTCCGCTTGACGACTTCCGCGGCGATGCCGATGGAGTTGGTGGCGACCGTCAGGTCGTAATCGCCCGGCAGGAACCTGACCAGTGCGAGATTGGTGCTGCCGTTGTCCAGGAACACCAGTTCGCCGGGTTCGACCAGCGTGGCGCCCACCCGCGCCAGCGCCGCCTTCCGTTCGCGCGCCTCGTCGATGCGCGTCGCCATCGGCGTCGAGGCCGGAGAGATCGGCAACGCGCCGCCGTACACGCGCCGGCACCGGCCGTCCGCCGCGAGTGCCCGCAAATCGCGCCGGATCGCATCCTCGGAGACGCCGAATTCGAGGGCCAGCGCAGTGGAATTGGCGGCCTGGCCGGCGGCCAGCCTGCCGGCGATGACGTCGCGGCGCGCAAGGGGAAGATCATTCATGAATGGATAATATCATGCAGAATCGTATTTTGTAATCGATTTCAAATCATGCAAAAACGTGCACGCAAAGACGCCATGAGGCGTCCCGCGGGCACCCGCGATCATCGATCTTCGAATGGAAACGATTCCACATTAGCAGCCGCAACGGACAACGTCAACGAGAACGTTGCCCGCCTCGCAGACGACTCAAGTGGTGACCGCCGGCATGGTCTTGCGCACGGAAGGCGCCGCCGGCCGTGCCGAGCCGAGGAAAATGGACCGGGTGAGGGAAAAGCGATCCAGTGCACGCGCGATGGCATACGACAAGGCACACGCAACGACGAAACGAATCGTTTCGCCATACGTGGGAAGCCAGTTCCGCATTGCCACCGCAATGGGCATGTGAAGAAACATGATCCCCATCGAGTATCGGCCAAGACCGGCAAGGGCAGGCCCGACGATCTTCACCCTCGACAACCGGGAACTGACATGCATGAACGCCAGGATCAGGCAGAACGCAAGTGCAAACGATATATACGGTATGCCGTAGAGGTTGCTCTTCATGTCTTGCTCGACATGAATGCCGAGGAGGACCATGATTACCGCGATCGACGATCCTGCCCAGGCAAGCAACACGATCTTTCCTTCCAGCGCCATTCGCTGGCATAGATACCCCAGGAAGACATAGGGCATGGCGGCCGGGACCACATGGATGTTCAGGGGAAGCCAGAAGTCCGGATACAGCAGATTGACGTAGCTGATCGACCAGCCGGCGAGGACGATGATTGCCACGACAACCTTTCCCCAGCGCGCCAGAAGGAAATTCATGAGCTGCTGAGTAAAGAAAAGGCATGTCACGAACCAGAACACTGCCATCGTGCCGCCAATTCCCTTCCCGCCAGCCAGTAATTGCAGGAGTTGATGACCGCCCTCGCCGATCATCGACATTTTTACCAGCGAAGGTGCGCCGAGCAGAATCAAGAAAGCGCAATAGGGAACGATAAGATGCTTGAGCTTCTTTACGAAATAACCGTAGCTGTCCGGATTTGCTTTTAGAAGATAGCCGCTGATAAAGAAAAACAGCGGCATATGAAAAATGTGGATGATGTCTCTGTACAGCGTGTCATAGAGCACGATATGCGCCGCTGCGACGAGGAGGATGCCGCCCCCTTTCATGCAGTCTATCCATTCGGACTGTGCAGATTGCATCGTCATGACAAAACCTCCGGCGGCATTTCCTGGTAGACCGACATCGTGCCCACTGAGACTGATCAAGTTTAGTGGGCTGCCTTGAGGATTAGTTGAGGCTAGTCAGGCAAATCAGAATGCGTGCCGTATCCCGAGATCGACCGCCCCGTTCCCGGATCCTCCTTCGATGGCGCTGCCGACCGTGTAGCTGGCCCCGTGCCGGTTCGTGATGTGCGCGATCGAGGTATAGAGTTCGGTGCGGCGCGACAGCGCGTAGCGGTAGCCCAGCGCATACTGGGTGGCATCCTGGTCGAGCGCGCCGCGGTCGTCCTTGTGGATCCACGACACCATGAACGTGTGCGGGCCGGACGGGATCGTCGCGCCGAGCAGCATGTCGCGGCTGTCGCTGGACGCCACCGGCACGCCGGGCCGGCCGTACGGGTTCGCCGTATTGCGCAGCAGGGAACTGTTCAGGCCCTTGTCGACGCCGTACGCGGCGTGCGCCTTCACGATGCCGAAATCGTAGACGGCGGCCAGCACCGTGTTCTTCGCGTTCGTCGTGCCCTTGACCGCCGCGGTGTCGTTGTTGCGATTGTGGTAGCCCAGGCGCACGCGCAGCGGACCCGTGGTGTAGTCGAGCGCACCGCCGAACTGCCGGCCCGCCGAAGAGTCGCCCGCCACCTCGCCGGCGCCGTACACGAGTTCCGCGCTCACGCCGCCGGCGACGGGCGACACGTATTTCAGCGAGTTGTCCATGCGGCTGGCCGAGTTGCCGGTCGGGGCCATCAGGTTCTTCGTGTCGCCCGCATAGCCGGACGCGAACGGATCGGCCATCACCACCGTCAGGTACTGCGGCGTGTACTGGCGGCCCGCCGTCAGCGTGCCGAAGCCGCCCTGCAGGCCCGCGTAGGCCTGGCGCCCGAACAGCAGCCCGCCCTGCCCCATTGCGCCGGTGTCGGCCTGGAAGCCGCTCTCCAGCAAAAAGATGGCGGCGAGGCCGTTGCCCAGCTCCTCGCGGCCCTTGAAGCCGAGCCGCGAGCCGGCACCCACGCCGCTCGTGATCTTGGTAACGTCGCCGCCGCTGCCGCCCGTCTCGCGGACCAGCGCGACGTCGACCAGGCCATACACATTGACCGCACTGTCGGCAGCAACGGCGTTCATGCAGAGTGCGGCGAGCGCGCCGGCACACAGGATTGTCTTCATCATTTTCCCTTTCTCGTTATCGTTATTCAGTGATGGGCGCAAAACCGCCGCCGCCCGGCGTCTCGATGACGAACACGTCGCCCGCACGCACGTCCGTCGTCGCCACGAAGCCCAGTTCCTCGACCTTGCCGCCGGCGCGCACGACGTAGTTGCGGCCGCACCGCCCCGGTTCTCCGCCCGCCATGCCGAACGGCGGCACGATGCGGTTGTTGGACAGGATCGACGCCGTCATCGGCGCCAGGAAGCGGATCTTGCGCACGCCGCCGTTGCCGCCATGCCAGCGCCCGCGGCCACCGGAGCCCTGCGCGATCTCGTAGCTGTCCAGGCGCACCGGATAGCGCCATTCGAGCACCTCCGGATCGGTCAGGCGCGAGTTCGTCATGTTGGTCTGGACGACGTCGGTGCCGTCGAAGCCCTCGCCCGCACCCGAGCCGCCCGCGATGGTTTCGTAGTACTGGTAGTCCGCGTTCCCGAACGTGAAATTGTTCATCGTGCCGGGCGACGACGCCTGCACGCCCAGCGCGCCGTACAAGGCGTTCGTGATGCAGCTGGACGTCTCCACGTTGCCGGAGACGACGGCCGCCGGATAGCGCGGATTGAGCATCGACCCTGCCGGGATGATCACGTTCAGCGGCTTCAGGCAGCCCGCGTTGAGCGGGATGTCGTTGTCGACGAGCGTGCGGAACACGTACAGCACGGCCGCCATGCAGATCGAGCTCGGGGCATTGAAATTGTTGTCGAGCTGCGCCGACGTGCCGGTGAAGTCGATGTCGGCCGTGCGCGCCGCGTGGTCGACGCGGATCGCCACCTTGATCACGGCGCCGTTGTCCAGGTGGTACGTGTAGTTGCCGTCCCTGAGCGCACCGACGACGCGGCGCACGGCTTCCTCGGCATTGTCCTGCACGTGCCGCATGTAGGCCTGCACGACGTCGAGCCCGAACTGGTCCACCATCCTCAGGAGCTCTTCGACGCCCTTCTGGTTCGCGGCCACCTGCGCCTGCAGGTCGGCGATGTTCTGCGCCACGTTGCGGCACGGGTAGTCGCCGGAACGCAGCAGCGCCGTCGTCTCGCGTTCCAGGAAGCGTCCTTCGCGCACCAGTTGGAAGTTGTCGATCAGGACGCCCTCTTCCTCGACCCTGCGGCTGTCCGCCGGCATCGACCCGGGCGCGATGCCGCCCACGTCCGCATGGTGGCCGCGCGACGCCACGTAGAACAGGATGTCCTTCCCGTCCCGGTCGAACACGGGCGTGATCACGGTGATGTCCGGCAGGTGCGTGCCGCCGTGGTACGGGTCGTTGAGCATGTAGACGTCGCCTGCCCGCATGCGCCCGCGGTTCGCCTCGATCACGGTGCGGATGCTCGCGCCCATGGAGCCCAGGTGGACGGGGATGTGCGGCGCGTTGGCGATCAGGTTGCCCTCCGCGTCGAACAGCGCGCACGAGAAATCCAGGCGCTCCTTGATGTTCACCGACACCGCCGTGTTCTGCAGGCGCAGGCCCATCTGCTCGGCGATGCTCATGAACAGGTTATTGAAGACTTCGAGCATGACCGGATCGGCCTCGGTGCCGATGGCCTTGCGGCGCGCGCGCGGCGCCACGCGTGTGAGCACGAGGTTGTCGTCCGCCGTCACTTCCGCGACCCAGTCCGGTTCGACGATGTTGGTGCCGTTCGCCTCGACGATGATCGCGGGCCCCGCGATGCGGTCCCCGGGGCGCGTCTGCGCGCGCAGGTACAAGGCGCTGTCGTGCCACTGGCCGCCCGAATACACGGGCACCGTCTCGTGCGGCGCCAGCGGCGTGGCGCGCGGCGCCGGAGCGGCGGTGTGCGCACTGTCCGCGTCGGTAGCGCCGATCGCTTCCACCGAGATCGCCTCGACGACGATCGCCTTGTCCGGCATGAGGAACGAATAGCGCTTGCGGTACGCTTCCTCGAACTGCACCTGCATCGAGGCCACGCTGTCGTGCTGCACGATGATGACGGAATCCGTGCCTTCGTAGCGCAGGTGCGCCCGTTTGACGACGCGCACGGCCTCCGCCGCGATGCCCTGCGCCAGCAGTTCATCGGTCGCTTCCCGCGCCAGCGCATCGAGCGCGGCGCGCAGTGCGCCGGTCGTGTCGTCCGACAGCGCCGTTTCCATGGTCCGCTCGCGCATCGCCGTCTGGCTCGCGAGGCCCATGCCGTACGCGGACAGCACGCCGGCGAACGGGTGGGCGAAGATGCGGGTCATGCCGAGGGCGTCCGCCACCAGGCACGCGTGCTGGCCGCCGGCACCGCCGAACGTCGCCAGCGTGTATTCCGTCACGTCGTGGCCGCGCTGCACCGAGATGAACTTGATGGCGTTGGCCATGCTGCCGACCGCGATCTCCAGGAAACCTTCGGCCACCTCTTCCGGCGTGCGGCGCTGGCCCGTCTCGCGTTCGATGCGCGCGGCGATCTCTGCAAACTTCTCACGCACGACGGCGGCGTCGAGCGGCTCGTCCGCGTGCGGGCCGAACACCGCGGGGAAGTGCGCGGGCTGGATCTTGCCGAGCATGACGTTGCAGTCGGTGACCGTGAGCGGGCCGCCGCGGCGGTAGCTGGCCGGGCCGGGATTCGCGCCCGCGCTGTCCGGACCGACGCGCAGGCGGCTGCCGTCGAAGTGCAGGACCGAACCACCGCCCGCCGCCACCGTGT
>CBIHRX010000006.1:0-56113 GCA_966212555.1 uncultured Massilia sp. | reverse complement strand
GCGTCGTCGCGCAGGTTGTTTGCGGCGACGACGTGGTGGCCGCGGCCCGCCAGCGTGGCGAGCGCCAGGTGCAGCGCGGCCTGGCCGCTGGCCGTGGCGATGCCCGCGACGCCGCCTTCGAGGGCCGCGCAGCGCTCTTCCAGCGCGGCGACCGCCGGGTCGGACAATGGGGCGCCGGCCGCGACGTGCAGGGCGAGCGTGGAGAAGCCGGGATACCTTGGACCGCTCATCGGGGTTCATCCTGAAAACGAAGACGGCGCATGCTAGCATCCGATAGCGCTAACCGTTACATTTAATCATCAAGATGGTGCGGAGTGCACGGTTGCAAGGCAAAAAGGTGGATTTTTTGGGGAGCTTAGGCTAGAGTCAAATTTATGAAATACACAACGCAGCACGCATCTCCAATCAAGGGGGTCCAAATGAAGGTATCGGAAATCCTGCAGGTCAAGGGCGACATCCTGTACACCGTGTCGCCGGACACCGACCTGGCCAACGCCGCCGCCACGATGGCCGAGCGCGACATCGGTTCGCTCGTCGTGATGGAATACGGCGACCTGGTCGGCATGCTGACCTTCCGCGAGGTCATCAAGGCCTTGCATGCGCATGGCGGTTCGCTCGAACCCGCGGGCACCGTGCGCAAGCACATGGACGACAGCCCGATCACCGTCACCCCGGACACCGAAGTCAACGAAGTGCGCCGCATCATGCTGGAAAAGCACGCGCGCTACCTGCCCGTCATGAACGCGCGCACCCTGCTGGGCGTGATCTCGTTCTACGACGTCGCGAAGGCCGTGCTCGAGGCGCAGAGTTTCGAGAACCGCATGCTCAAGGCCTATATTCGCGACTGGCCTGCCGAGCAGATGGCGGAAGACTGAACGTCCGCGTGGGCACGGGGTGCCCACCCTACGCCGACCGTGATTACGCGGCGCGCGTGAGCGCGTCGCTGCCCAGCCACTCGATGAGTGCCTGCGGCGCGAGCGGCCGCGCGAACAGGTAGCCCTGCGCAAGCGGACAGCCCAGCGTCTGCAGGATCTGGGCCTGGATCTCGTCTTCCACACCTTCGGCGATGATCGACAGGCCCAGGTTGCGGCCCAGCTCGATGACCATCTCCGCGATGCTGCTGCCCCGTGCCGCGTCCGTGATCTCGGTCACGAACGCGCGGTCGATCTTGAGCCGGTCCACGCGCAGGCGCTGCAGGTAGGAGAGGGACGAGAAGCCCGTGCCGAAATCGTCGATGGCGATCGACACGCCCGTGCGCTTGATCTCGGCGAGGCGCTCGATCAGCAGGTCGGGCTCTTCCATCGCCATCGATTCCGTGATCTCCAGCTCCACGCGTTCCGGCGGCGCGCCCGTATCGGACAGCGCCTGGCGCAGCATGTCGATGAAATGCGGATGGCGGAACTGCACTTGCGACACGTTGATCGACATCGTGAAGTCGAGGTGGCCCGCCGCGCGCACCCGCACGAGTTCCGCGCACGCTTCGCGCAGCACCCACGCGCCGATGTCGATGATCAGGCCCGAGTATTCCGCGATCGGAATGAACCGGTCGGGCGGGACGAAGCGGCCGTCTTCCGTGCGCCAGCGCAGCAGGGCTTCGGCGCCGAAGGCGCGGCGCGCGGCCAGTTCGACCTGGGGCTGATAAGCGAGGAACAACTCGCCGCGCGCGAAGCCGCCGCGCAGCGCGTGCATGAGGCGCACCCGTTCGCGGATTTCCACGCCCATGCCGCGCGAAAAATAGAAGTGGCCGCCGCGGCGCTGGCTTTTCGCGCGTTTCAGCGCGATGTCGGCATCCTTCAGCGCGTCGGCCGCGGTGCCGTCGTGTTCCAGCAGGCGCACGAGCCCCAGCGTGGCGGACACCTGCACGTCCTGGCCTTCGATCGAGAACGGCGCCGCGAACAGGTCTTGCACGGCGGCCGGGTCGATCAGGCCGGCCTCGCCCAGCAGGCAGAAGATGTCGCCGCCGATGCGTGCGAGCGCCACCCGGGCATCCAGGCGCGTGCGCAGGCGCTGCGCCACCGCGCCGAGCAGCGCGTCGCCGAACTGGTGGCCGAGGGCGTCGTTCGTCTCGGCGAACTGGTCGATGTCGACGAGGCACAGGGTGGCGTCGGCGCGCGACTGCAGGCTGTCGTCGACGAGTTCGACGAGGCGCGTCCGGTTGGGCAGGCTCGTGAGCCCGTCGTAGAACGCGGCGCGGTGCAGGGCGGTCATCAGCGCGACGTTGTCCAGGCCGACGGCGATGCTGCTCGTGAAAACGTCGACGAGGCCGCGGCGCAGGGCGTCGAGCGGACGCGCCAGCTTCAGCCAGGCGGCGAAATGGCGGTGCGCCTTGCCGCTGAAATACAGGGCGAGATGATCGGCTTCGTACAGGTTGCGCCGCTCCGCCAGCGCGCGGGCGATGGCGCCGGCAGGGCCCGGGCCGCCCGTGGCGAGCATGCCGTCGCGCGCGCGATCCGCGCTGGGACCGCAACTGGCCAGTACCTGCCAGCCGACGTTGCCCGTGCCCGGCGGGCAGGCGCACAGCAGGCCGTCCGCGGGCTGGCCGGCGAGGGCGGCCACTTCGCGCAGGATGCCGAGCGTCATTTCGCCGACCGAGTGGAGGGCCATCAATTCCGTGTTCGCGCGCACGACTTCGGCCAGGCCCGTGCAGCTGTCTTCGAGCGCGTGGATCTGTTCGTAGGCGCGGATCGCCGCCGCCACGCTCGTGTACAGCTTCGTGCGGGTTAGTTCGGACTTGGTGCGGTAATCGTTGATGTCGTAGCCGCGGATCGCGTCCATCTCGGGCGCGTAGCCGGGCTGGCCCGTGCGCAGGATGATGCGCACGTCGTGGCGGCCGAGCGTATCGCGCACATGGCGCACGAGGTGCAGGCCGGCGTCGGCCTGTTCCATCACGACGTCGAGCAGGATCACGGCGATGTCGCGCTCGCGCGCCAGCACGTCCATCGCTTCGCCCGCGGAGTAGGCATGCAGGAATGCCAGCGGCCGTCCGTGCATCTCCAGCGACCCGAGCGCGAATGTCGTCGTCGAGTGGACGTCGGCGTCGTCGTCGACGATCAGCACGCGCCACGCGCCGCCGTCCTTCACAGGCGCGTCTGCCGGCGTCTCGTCTGCGAACACCAGGTCATCGTCCTGTGCGGCGCCCGGGGGCGTGTTCGATGCGGGCATTGCTGCGTCTCCAGGTTAAGCTCGATGGTTGCGTACCAGTATATCTGGAATGGTATCAAGTCAGGCAAGAAAATTCCACATGGAAACTTTTTTGTTGATGCAACCAGGCCTTTTCACCGTCCACTTGCCCATGCTGGTAGAATCGTCCATTCCATTCGCACAACCCAACGAGATTCCATGTCCGGCAACACATTTGGCAAGCTGTTTTCCGTAACCACTTTCGGCGAGTCGCACGGTCCCGCGATCGGCTGCGTGATCGATGGCTGTCCGCCGGGACTGACGTTGTCCGAAGCCGACATCCAGCCCGAGCTGGACCGCCGCAAGCCGGGTACGTCGCGCCATGTGACGCAGCGGCAGGAAGCGGACCAGGTGAAGATCCTGTCCGGCGTCTACGAAGGCGTGACGACGGGCACGCCGATCGCGCTGCTGATCGAGAACACGGACCAGCGCAGCAAGGATTACGGCAACATCGTCGAGATGTTCCGCCCCGGCCACGCGGACTACACGTACTGGCACAAATACGGCGTGCGCGACCCGCGCGGCGGCGGCCGTTCGTCGGCGCGCCTGACTGCGCCCGTCGTCGGCGCCGGCGCCATCGCCAAGAAGTGGCTGCGCGAGAAGTACGGCACCGAGTTCATGGGCTGCATGAGCCAGCTGGGCGACATCGCGGTGCCGTTCGAGGACTTCAAGCACGTGCACGACAACCCGTTCTTCGCCGCGACGTCCGACGCCGACCTGATCGCGCGCATGGAGACGGCGATGGACGAACTGCGCCGCGCCGGCGACTCCATCGGCGCCCGCATCGACGTGGTGGCGAAGAATGTCCCCGTGGGCTTCGGCCAGCCGATCTACGACAAGCTCGACGCCGACATCGCCTACGCCATGATGGGCATCAATGCCGTGAAAGGCGTGGAGATCGGCGCCGGTTTCCACTCGGTCGCGCAAAAGGGTTCGGAACACGGCGACGAACTGACGCCGCAAGGCTTCGTCGGCAACAACGCCGGCGGCGTGCTGGGTGGGATTTCGACGGGCCAGGACATCACGGTGTCCATTGCCATCAAGCCGACGTCGTCGATCCGCACGCCGCGCCGCTCGATCGACAAGCAGGGCAATCCGGTCACGGTCGAGACGTTCGGCCGCCACGACCCGTGCGTGGGCATCCGCGCGACGCCGATCGCGGAAGCGATGCTGGCGCTGGTGCTGATCGATCACGCCCTGATGCATCGCGCCCAGTGCGGCGACGTGCATGTGGGTACGCCGCGGCTGCGTTAATTCGATTCGTCGTCCCCGCGAAAGCGGGGACCCATTCTGAGGGGCGGAATTCGGTACGTCGAATGTGTCGCGGTCGTTCTTCGGGCCCGGATCCGACCGCTCAGCATGGATTCCCGCTTGCGCGGGAATGACGCTTATGCCCGGCTCGCCACCGCTTCCACCGGCTGCCGCCGCTCGACGCTCTTCACGACCAGCCCCCGCAATTCGTTCAGCAGCGAGAACTCCGTCTGGCTCAGGTAGACGGACGGGAAGCGGTCGTCCCAGTCGCCGTAAATGAAGCCGACCGGCTCGCCGCGCGTGCACAGCGGGATGATGACGAAGCAGCGCGCTTCCGACAGCGAGTCTTTCCACCAGCCCGGCAGCTTGCTCGAGAATTTCGGGTCGCGCGCGTTCTCGATGAAGATCACGCGGTCGCTGCCGAGCGCGGCGAAGAATACGTTCGGATCGTACGTATCGTCGAAGCCGAGCTTCGGCACGAGCGTCTTGGCGTTGTCGCCCAGGCCGATCTTGGCCGTGTAGCGGCCGTCGCGGCGGTTGCGCAAGAAGCCGAACGCGCGCGTGAACGACAGGCCGTGGTACGCGGTCTCGATCGCCATCGACACCATCTGGCCCGGCGTCGCCTGGGCGGCGGCGTCGCGCATGTCGGCCACGCCGTTCAGCAGGATCTTGTTGCCGGCCTCGCGCATGCGCGTGACGGCGGCGGCGCGGGCGCGCTTCTCGGGCGGATTCGCGAGCGGCGCGATCGACAGGTCCGCGGCCGCTTCGACCTTCGCCTTTTCGATGGCGCCGACGATGTTGTCCGGCTCGATGCCGATCAGCGGCGCGAAACCGGCGGCCAGCGCCTTGACCTGTTCGGCGCCGGCTTCATCCCCGTGCCACAGGCTGTCGGCGCACTGGGACGACATGGTGCCGAGGGCGGCGAGCCAGTCGTCGTGGCCGAAGTCGGCGCCGCGCTCGCCCGGTTCCACGCGGCGCATGCCGGCGATCAGGTTGCGCGGCAGGCCCCAGTGCTCGGCCGTGGCGCGGCCGATCTGCTCGAGCGACAGGCCGAGCTGGGCGATGGCGATCGGGTCGATGGCGCCGTCCCCGGCCGCCTGCTGCATCAGGGTCCATTGCTCGGGCAGGTAGAACGTGACCATCATCCGGCCCAGCGAATGGAGGATCGAGCACACGACGGCTTCTTCCGGGTCGCGCGTCGCCGCTTCGTTGGCCACCTGGTGCGCCACCATCCCGGCCAGCACGGCCTTTTCCATCTCGATGTGCGCCTGCAGCGAATCCGGCGTCGACTTGGACAGTTCCTCGATCAGTTTCAGGCCCAGGGCCAGGTGGCCGATGGCCTCCGTGCCCAGCACGAGGATCGCCTTCGAGACGGTGTTGACGCGCTGGCCGAAGGCCGAGTACATGCCGCTGTTCGCCAGGCGCAGCACCTTCTGGGTGAGCACGGGGTCGGACAGCACCGTCTGAGTCATGGAAAAGTCGCGCTCGTCCTCGCCGCGCATGGACGCGAGGATGGCGTTGATGGCCTTCGTGAAGCCGGGCATGTCGCCGCGCCGGCGGATCCGCTCCCACAGCAGGGCGAGGGTGGCGTCGGCTTTCGGCGATCGTTCGATGGTAGCAGTCTGGTTCATGTGAGGCCCGCCCGTAATTCGTCCGGCAGCAGTTCCGTGTACAGGTTTTCCTTCAACGCGGCCATGGCCACGTGGGCCGGCATCGGCTTCCCGGTCAGGTAGCCTTGTACGTAGTCGCATCCGCGCGACTCGACGTAGGTCAGTTGTTCTTCGGTCTCGACGCCTTCGGCGACGACCGACAGGTCGAGGTGCTTGGCGAGGTCGAGGACGGCGTTGCAGATCGCCGCGTCCTTGGTCGAGGCGGGCAAGTCCTTGATGAAGGCGCGGTCGATCTTCAGCACGGAGATCGGGAAGCGCTTCAGGTAGGCGAGGCTCGAATAGCCGGTGCCGAAGTCGTCGATCGCGATGCGCGCGTTGCGTTCGGCCATCTTGGTCAGGATCGCCTCGGCATGGGCCGGGTCGACCATCAGCGTGCCTTCCGTGATCTCGAGCACGAGCTTGTCGCCGGGCGCGCCGGAAAAGCCGAGGGCGTCGTCCAGCACGCTGAGGAAGCGGTCGTTGCGGAACTGGCGCGGGCTGATGTTGACCGAGATGTACAGGTCGCGCTTGGCCACTTCCTCGAACTGGCGCAGTTGCACGAGCGCCGCCTTCAGCGCCCAGGCGCCCAGCAGGTTGATGAGGCCATTGGTCTCGGCGATGGGGATGAAGCGCACCGGCGGCACCATGCCCAGGGTCGGATGCTTCCAGCGCATCAGCGTCTCGAAGCCTTCGATTCTCCGCGTGCGGCTCGATACGATCGGCTGGTAATACAGCAGGAACTCGCCTTCGCGCACGGCCTGGAACATCGCGGCTTCGAGCGAGATGTCGTGCTGCGGCAGGCCGTTCTCGCGTACGCTGTAGACGACGGCGCGGCCCTTGCCCGTTTCCTTGGCGCGGCCCATCGCGGCGTCGGCGAGGGCGATCAGGCGGATCTCGTCCTCGGCGTGGTCCGGGTAGATCGATACGCCGACGGACGCGCCCAGGTACACGGTGTGCCCGTCCACCTCGAACGGCGATTGCAGCGCGGCCAGCAGGCGGCCGCTCACGAGCTTGATCTGGTCCGGCGTAAACGTGCCGGGCAGGACGGCGACGAACTCGTCGCCGCCCACGCGGGCCAGCGTGTCGCTGTCGCGCAAGGTCTTGCGCAGGCGGCTCGCGGCCTGGCGCAGCACGGCGTCGCCGACCGGGTGGCCGAGACCGTCGTTGACCTTCTTGAAGCCGTCCAGGCCGATCGTCGCGACGCAGAAGCCCTGGCCCGAGCGGCGCGCGTTGGCGATCACCATGCGGATGCGGTCGGACAACAGCAGGCGGTTCGGGAGTTCCGTCAGCGCGTCGTGCGTGGCCATGTGGCGCAGGCGTTGCTCGGTCGCGCGCTGGGCCGACATGTCGCGGCCGACGGCCAGCAACTCGATGCTGCCGGGGAGCAGGCCGATGCGCAGTTCGAACCAGACGTCCTTGCCGGCGCAGCGCAGCCGCACTTCGACCAGGACCGGATCGCTGGCCGAGGCGGCATCGACGAGGGCATTGCGCAGGGCGGCCTGGTCGACGTCGACGGCGAGGGTCGTCAACACGGTGCCGGCCAACGCCTGCGTGCCGAACATGCGCTGGCTGCGCAGGCTCGCATGACGGATCAGGCCGGAAGGGTCGAGGCGGAACGCAAGGTCGCCCACCGCTTCCATGTAGCCGTCGGGAGTCGCTGCCGGGGCCGCATGGCGCGGATCGTTCGGTACGGCGGGTGAACTGGCGCGCATTGTCGAAATATCTGCTTTCAAATCCTGGCAGGAACTGCCTGTAGTGCTGGAGTGTACCAAAACAACAAGCAATGTATCACCGAAAGATTCCGAGGGGCACTAAAAAGCACAATGCCCCGCCACTTTCTGCCCATGCTTGATACGCCGCAGTTCCGCGATCGGGACGGGTCGTGCTTGCCCGGCACATGGCTTTACGCTAGCCTTGTTGCCTAACCGATAACCTGGCGCATTGGCTTGAAGGTTTATTGTCGCCGATGTAGTGCAAAGTAGAAACTTCTGTGCCGATCATATGATGCTCAGTTGCAACAACTCGGCCATTCCGGAGGGGACGCCATGAACCGATTCGACACCCACGAGGTTTTCAACCAGGCGCCGCCGTTCGGTGACGTCAACCTGTTCGCCTGCGACCCGGCCCTGCGCGAAGGGTTGGCGCGCGAGGGCGCCGGCTGGGCGGAGGGCGAGCTCGAACGGCTGGGGCAGACGCTGGGCGCTTGCGCCGTGCTGGACCTGGGCCGGCTGGCCAACGAATTCCCGCCGCGCCTCGTCAACTTCGACCGCGGCGGCCATCGCGTGGACGAGCTCGAATTCCACCCAGCATGGCATGAATTGATGCGCCTGCTGATCGAACACGGTGCCCATTCGCTGCCGTGGGAAGCGGCGCGGCCGGGCGCCCAGGTCGCGCGCGCGGCCGCCTACCTGCTGTTCGGCCAGGTCGAGAACGGCTCGCAATGCCCCGTGACGATGACGTACGCGTCGGTGCCGGCGCTGCGCCAGCATCCGGGCATCGCCGCACACTGGCTGCCGAAGATCCTCGCGCGCGCGTATGATCCGCGCTCGCTCCCCGTCGGGCAGAAGCGGGGCGCCCTGATCGGCATGGGCATGACGGAAAAACAGGGCGGCACCGACGTGCGCGCCAATACGACGCGGGCGACGCGCATGAACCCGTCCGTGGCGGAAACCCGCTTCGGCGCCGACTGGCGCGACGCGTGGAGCCTCGTCGGCCACAAGTGGTTCTTCTCGGCGCCGCAATCGGACGCCCACCTCGTGCTGGCGCAGGCGGACGAGGGCGGGAATGCGGGCGCAGCGTCGCCCGGTTTGTCGTGCTTCTTCGTGCCCAGGTTCCTGCCGGACGGCACGCGCAACGCCATCCGCGTGCAGCGCCTCAAGAACAAGGTGGGCAACAAGTCGAACGCATCGTCCGAAGTGGAATTCTGCGACGCCGTCGGCTGGCTGGTCGGCAAGGAAGGGAGGGGGATTCCGACGATCCTCGAAATGGGCAGCCACACGCGCCTCGATTGCGTGCTGGGCTCGGCCGGCATCATGCGCGCCGCGCTGTGTCACGCGCTGCACCATGCGCGCGCCCGCAGCGCGTTCGGCCGGCGCCTGGCCGAGCAACCCCTGATGCGGAACGTGCTGGCCGACCTGGCGCTGGAATCGGAAGCGGCGACCGCGTTCGCCCTGCGGCTGGCGCGCTGCTTCGACGTGGGGCCGGACGGCGCCGCCGACCCGCGCGAGACGCTGCTGGGCCGCATCCTGACGCCGGCCGGCAAATACTGGCTGTGCAAGCGCGGCCCGGCGTTCGGCGCGGAGGCGATGGAGGTGATGGGCGGCAACGGCTACGTCGAGGACGGCCCGCTGGCGCGCCTGTACCGCGAATTCCCCGTCAATTCGATCTGGGAAGGTTCCGGCAACGTGATGTGCCTGGACGTGCTGCGCGCCTTGTCCAAGGGGCCGGAGACCCGCGACGCCCTGGCGGCGGAACTGGCCCTCGCTGCCGGCCGCGACGCCCGCTTCGACGCGCATTGCGCCCGCCTGCTGGACGGGCTGGCCACGCTCGCGGCCGACGAATTCGGCGCGCGCCGCCTCGCGGAACACCTGGTCGTGGCCGTGCAGGCGGGCCTGCTGCTCCGTCATGCGCCGGCGTTCGTGGCCGACGCGTTCGTGGCGTCCCGCATCGCCGTGGACGTCGGCGGCGCGTTCGGGCGGTTGCCGGACGGGATCGATTGCGGCGCGATCCTCGCCCGTGCGCTGCTCGAGTGACCCGCGATAAAACTTCGACAAAGGGCGGGACAAACTGGGATAATGCTCGCCATTCACGAATAACCGCGCCGCTGCCACAAGTGTCGGCCACCGTATTGAATCGACAATGAAACAAGATCCGCGCTTCCCGAACCTGTTCATCCTGAACCATCCCCTGATCCAGCATAAGCTGTCGCACATGCGCGACCGCGGCACGTCCACGCGTACGTTCCGCGAATTGCTCAGGGAAATCACGCTGCTGATGGGTTACGAGATCACGCGCGACCTGCCGCTGACGACGCGCCAGATCGACACGCCGCTGATGACCATCGCCGCGCCCGTCATCGCGGGCAAGAAACTGGCCATCGTGCCGATCCTGCGTGCCGGCGTCGGCATGAGCGACGGCCTGCTGGAACTGGTGCCGTCGGCCCGCGTCGGCCACATCGGCGTGTTCCGCGACCCGGACACGCACCTGCCCGTCGAATACCTCGTGCGCCTGCCGGACACGACCGAGCGCACGTTCATCCTGTGCGATCCGATGGTCGCGACGGGCAATTCGGCCGTGTACGCCGTCGACGTGCTGAAGAAGCGCGGCGTGACGGACGACCAGATCATCTTCCTCGCCCTCGTCGCGGCGCCGGAAGGCGTGGAAGTGTTCCACAAGGCCCATCCGGGCGTGAAGCTGTACGTGGCCTCGCTCGACAGCAACCTCAACGACCACGCTTACATCGTGCCTGGCCTCGGCGATGCCGGCGATCGTATTTTCGGCACGAAATGAGCGGCACGACATGAACTCGACAGCGGATGCCGATTTCTTCGCGCGCCTCGCGGAACTGAACGATAAATTCGCGGCGAGCCTGCCGCAGACGCTCGGGCGCCTGTCGGAAGCACGCAACGCCTTCGATGCGAAACGGCCGCCCGAGGCGCTGATCGAACAGATGCATGCGGTGCTGCACACGCTGGCGGGCTCGTCCGCCACGTTCGGGTTCCGCATCCTCGGGCAACAGGCGCGCACGCTCGAACAGCGCCTGCGCGTCCTGACGACGTTCGACGCCGTCGCCCCGGAAGAGTGGGAAGCGTGGCTGTCCGAACTGGATGTGTTCATCGCGTGGGGCAGCGTCGACCCGAAGGCGGCCTACCCGAACGACGATTCTGCCGTATAGCGCCACGACAAAGCGCCTGTCCCGAAATCGTTTGATTTAGGACAAACTTTATCTGCTTCCATGCCCCTATATTTTGCGTACTGCCGACGCAAATGGGATCCGTAAAAAGGTTGGCTTCAGGAATCGTTACGGCGTCCGGTTTTATTTTGCGAAAACCGTGTACATGTGGGTTTATTCGGTATAATTAGGGATCGTTGGATTCGCGGTAGCAGTGCAGTTAGTCTGTCATTTGTTTCTTGCTTCTTCAAACGATCGTAAACGGACTTCTGTCCACTTCAACTGAAATAGGAAATTGTAATGGCAACTGGCATCGTAAAATGGTTCAATGACTCCAAAGGCTTCGGGTTCATCACCCCGGACGAAGGCGGCGAAGACCTGTTCGCGCACTTCTCGGCGATCCAAACCCAAGGCTTCAAGTCGCTGCAAGAGAACCAGCGCGTTTCTTTCGACGTGACCTCTGGTCCGAAAGGCAAACAAGCATCGAACATCCAGCCGCTGTAATGCCGCTGAGTGTCTGACAAAAAATCCTCGGAATTTCCGAGGATTTTTTTTTGCCCAGCCGTTTCATAACGGGTCATCCGGGCTTGCGCCAGTAATCCGGCTGGGAATACGCATGGCGCAGGAAATCGACGAATACGCGGATCCGTAGCGGCAGATGGCGCCGTTGTGCAAATACGGCATAGATATCGTTGCCGGGCGCCGCGAACTGCTCCAGCACGGGCACCAGCAGGCCCCCTTCGATTTCCGAACTCACTTCCCACATCGAGCGCCAGGCCAGCCCGCGTCCGGCCATGGCCCAGTCGTGCAGCACGGCGCCGTCGTTGCATACCATATTGCCGCTCACTTTCATCGTGACGATCTTGCCGTGGTCGCGGAACGTCCAGCCCCGCTGGCTGCCCTGGCTGCTGATCGCCAGGCAGTTGTGCTTCGCGAGGTCGCCGAGCGTTTGCGGCGTGCCGTAGCGTTTCAAATAGCCCGGGGTCGCCACGACGACGCGGTGGTTGTCCGCGAGCTTGACGCCGACGAGGTTCGAGTCCGTCAGGCTCGCGATGCGGATCGCGATGTCGACCCCTTCGCCGATGACGTCGACGACGCGGTCGGAGAGATTCAGGTTCACGCTGACTTCGCGGTGCTCGGCCAGGAACGAGGGAACGAGCGGGGCCACATGCTGGCGCCCGAAGCCCGCCGGCGCGGAGACGACGAGGTGGCCCGTCGCGCGTGCGCTCCGTTCCGACACGGCCGCTTCCGCTTCTTCCAGTTCGGCCAGGATCCGCTGGCAATCCTCAAGGAACACCGCGCCTTCGTCCGTCAACGCCAGCTTGCGCGTGGTACGCTGTAAGAGCTTCACGCCCAGCCGCGCTTCGAGCGCGTCCAGGCGCCGCCCGATCATGGCCGGCGCGATACCCTCCGCGCGCGCGGCCGCGGACAGGCTGCCGCGGGCAATGACTTCGACGAAGGTAGATATTTGACGGAAATGGTCCAAAGGAATGCCTCGATTCTGTTCGTCATCTGTGACAAAAAAGCATAAATGAATATATTTTTTGTCTCGTTTAGGCGATTAATAGTGAATATACTGGAAGCAATATCAAACGCCAAGCTGGCTTGTGCCAAGGACCGCGGCACGAACCGTATTTCATACTAGAACAGGAGAACGCAATGACCATCGCCACCCCAGCCGGAATGGAAATCCGGGCCGAGATCAAGCCCGGCTACGAACAGATCCTGACGCCGGAAGCGCTCGCGCTGGTAGCGAAACTGAGCCGCGAATTCGAGCCGCGCCGCCAGCAGTTGCTGGCCGCCCGCGTCGAGCGCGCGAAACGCCTGGACGCCGGCGAGCGTCCGGACTTCCTGCCGGAGACGGCGCACAT
Organism: uncultured Massilia sp.; assembly: GCA_966212555.1. Classification (GTDB taxonomy): domain Bacteria; phylum Pseudomonadota; class Gammaproteobacteria; order Burkholderiales; family Burkholderiaceae_D; genus Telluria. The sequence continues at coordinate 43,271 of CBIHRX010000006.1, read as the reverse complement.
CCGCAACGGCGACTGGAAGATCGCGCCGATCCCGAAGGCGCTGGAATGCCGCCGCGTGGAAATCACGGGCCCCGTCGAGCGCAAGATGGTCATCAACGCGCTGAACTCGGGCGCGGACAGCTACATGACCGACTTCGAAGACTCCAACACGCCGAACTGGGACAACCAGCTCACCGGCCAGATCAACATGCGCGACGCCGTGCGCAAGACGATCTCGCTGGAACAGAACGGCAAGCAATACAAGCTGAACGACAAGGTCGCGACGCTGGTCGTCCGTCCGCGCGGCTGGCACCTGGACGAAAAACACGTCCTCGTCGACGGCAAGCGCATCTCGGGCGGCATCTTCGACTTCGCCCTGTTCATGGTTCACAACGCCAAGGAACAGCTGGCCCGCGGCGCCGGTCCGTACTTCTATCTGCCGAAGATGGAATCGCACCTGGAAGCACGCCTGTGGAACGACATCTTCGTCATGACCCAGAACGAACTGGGCCTGCCGCAGGGGACCATCAAGGCGACCGTGCTGATCGAGACGATCGTCGCCGCCTTCGAGATGGACGAGATCCTGTACGAACTGCGCGAACACAGCGCCGGCCTGAACGCGGGCCGCTGGGACTACATCTTCTCGTGCATCAAGAAGTTCAAGCTGGACAAGGACTTCTGCCTGGCCGACCGTCCGAAGGTCACGATGACGGCGCCGTTCATGCGCGCCTACGCGCTGCTGCTGCTGAAGACCTGCCACAAGCGTAACGCCCCGGCGATCGGCGGCATGGCGGCCCTGATTCCGATCAAGAACGATCCGGAAAAGAACGAAGTCGCGATGGGCGGCGTGCGCAACGACAAGGCGCGCGACGCCACCGACGGCTACGACGGCGGCTGGGTCGCGCACCCGGGCCTCGTCGACCTGGCCATGACCGAGTTCAAGAAGGTGCTGGGCGACCGCCCGAACCAGATCGACAAGCAGCGTCCGGACGTCGAAGTGACCGCCAAGGACCTGCTGGACTTCCGTCCGGAGACCCCGATCACGGAAGCAGGCCTGCGCTACAACATCAACGTGGGCATCCACTACCTGGGCGCCTGGCTGGCCGGTAACGGCTGCGTGCCGATCCACAACCTGATGGAAGACGCGGCCACCGCCGAGATCAGCCGTTCGCAGGTGTGGCAGTGGATCCGTTCGCCGAAAGGCGTGCTGGAAGACGGCCGCAAGGTGACGGCCGAGATGGTCCGCGCGATGATCCCGCAGGAGCTGGCCAACGCGAAGGCGGCCGCGCCGAACGGCGACAGCCCGACCTATGAGCGCGCCGCGCAGATCTTCGAACAGATGTCGACCTCGGAAGAGTTCGCCGAGTTCCTGACCCTGCCGCTGTACGAAGAAATCTAAATCCCGCCTCTCACGCAACCGCCATCCCCTGGCGGTTGCGTCCTCCCTCAAAACACGTTCTTCCACTCCCGCAGCGCTGCGAATACCGTGACCGGGTCCGCACCCGGCGCGAGGCGTCCTGCCGCCGTGAGGCTGCCGACGATGGCGGGCTCGCGCGTGCGCAGGAAAGGATTCGTCGCCTTCTCGATGGCGATCGTCGACGGGATCGTGGGCAGGTGCGTGCCGCGCAGTTGGCTGTCGTTGGCGATGCGCAGCTGCAGCGCCCGGTTGCCCGGTTCCAGCGCTTCGGCAAAGCGCAGGTTCGACAGCGTGTATTCGTGGGCGCAGTAGACCAGCGTATCGTCGGGGAGGGCGGCCAGCTTCGCGAGCGAGGCCATCATCTGTGCCGGCGTCCCTTCGAACAGACGGCCGCAGCCGCCGCCAAATAACGTGTCTCCGCAGAACAGCCAGTGCGCGCCCGCGTCTGCACGCACGTAGGCGATGTGCCCCTTCGTGTGGCCGGGGACGTCCAGCACGGCGAGTTCGAGGGCCAGCCCCGGCACCTCGACGCGATCCCCTTCGCCCAGCGGGTGGTTGACGCAGGCGATGCCGTCGTTGCGCGGACCGAAGACGGGCACGTTGCTGTGCTCGAGCAAGCGCGTCACGCCGCCGATGTGGTCAGCATGATGATGGGTGAGTAGAATGGCGGTCAGGGTGAGGCCATTCGCCTGCAGGGCCGCGAGGATCGGTTCGGCGTCGCCCGGGTCGACCACTGCCGCATGCACGCCGTCGTGAATGAGCCAGAGGTAGTTATCCTTGAACGCGGGCACCGTCAGGACGGCAAGCTCGGTGGGCACGGGAATCATATGGGTATCGATAAAGGTTGGGCATGGACACCGCGGCATCCGAAAAATCCATTATAGCGCTCGACCGCTGGCTGCAATCGCCGGCGGGCGCGTACGTGCGCGCCTGGGAACAGGCGTGCCTGGACGAGCTGACGGTCGATATTTTCGGCTTCAACGCGGTCCAGATCGGCGTGCCGCAGATCGACGCCCTGGCCGCCAACCGCATGCCCAACAAATGGCAGGCCGCGACGCGCACGTCGACGGCCGACGAACTGGCGTACGCCGCCACCGGCAAGCAGATCGCGGTGGCGCTGGACTTCGCCGACCTGCCGTTCGCATCGCAAAGCTTGGACCTCGTCGTGCTGCCGCACGTGCTGGAATTCGCGGCCGAGCCGCACCAGGTGCTGCGCGAAGTCGAGCGCGTCCTGATCCCGGAAGGGCAGGTGATCATCTGCGGCTTCAATCCGGCCAGCCTGTGGGGCGTGCGCCAGGGGATGGGCCGCATCACGAGCAGCGACTACCTGCCGGCGGCGGGGGAGTTCATCTCTATGCCCCGCCTGAAAGACTGGTTAAAATTGTTGAATCTCGGCGTCACGCGCAGCCATTTCGGCTGCTACGCGCCGCCGTTCCGGACCGCGCAATGGCTCAACCGCTTCGCCTTCGTCGAAGGGGCGGGGCGGCGCTGGTGGCCTTATCTCGGGGCCGTGTACATGGTCCACGCGATCAAGCGCGTGAAGGGTATGCACATCATCGGCCCGGCCTGGAACAAGAAAGCGAGCAAGGCACCGCAGGCGGTGCCGGCCACGAACCGCAACGAACATCACAAGTAAGACATAAGGAAGAAGCGCAGCATGACCAAAGTTGAGATTTTTACCGACGGCGCCTGCAAGGGAAATCCGGGCACCGGCGGCTGGGGCGCGCTGCTCGTGGCCGATGGCGGCCACGAAAAGGAAATCTTCGGCGGCGAGCCGAACACGACGAACAACCGCATGGAACTGCGCGCCGTGATCGAAGCGCTGACCGTCCTCAACCGCCCGTGCCAGGTCGTCCTGCACACGGACAGCCAGTACGTCCAGAAAGGGATCTCGGAATGGATCCACGGCTGGAAAGCGCGCGGCTGGAAGACGTCGACGAAGGAACCCGTCAAGAACGACGACCTGTGGAAGGCGCTGGACGCCGCCCAGCAGCAGCACGCCGTCGAATGGCGCTGGGTGCGCGGCCACAACGGCCACCCCGGCAACGAGCGCGCGGATACCCTCGCCAACATGGGCGCGGCGTCAGTAAAACGCTGATTTTGCTCATTTTTGTTATACTTGCCGGTTCTTTCCACGCTTTTTTGAGTCCGCACGCGCATGCGCCAAATCGTCCTCGATACCGAAACCACAGGCCTGAATCCGCGCACCGGCGACCGCATCATCGAGGTCGGCTGCGTCGAGATCTTCAACCGCAAGCTGACCGGGAATAACTTCCACCGCTACATCAACCCCGAGCGCGATTCGGACGAAGCGGCACTGGCGGTCCACGGCCTCACGACCGAGTTCCTCAGCGATAAGCCGAAGTTCCACGAGATCGCCGACGAGCTGCGCGAATTCGTGCAGGGCGCCGAGATCATCATCCACAACGCGCCGTTCGACCTCGCGTTCCTGAACCACGAGTTCGAGCGCATGGGCCTGCCGCCGTTCGTCGAGCACTGCTCGGGCGTCATCGATACCCTCGTGCACGCAAAGGAACTGCACCCCGGCAAGCGCAACTCGCTGGACGCCCTGTGCGACCGCTACGGCATCTCGAACGCGCACCGCAAGCTGCACGGCGCGCTGCTGGACTCGGAGCTGCTGGCCGACGTCTACCTGGCGATGACGCGCGGCCAGAACACGCTGTCGATGGACGTCGAGGTCGAAGCGAGCGGCGGCGGCATCGTGCTGGAAGCCGGTCCGCTGGGCGAGATCCTCGTGCTGCCGGCTGCGGCCGACGAGCTCGTCGAGCACGAGAACGTCCTTGCTGCACTCGACAAAGGTGTGAAGGGGGAATGTGTTTGGAGAAAATATTCTCCGCAGGGGTGACAAAACGCAAAACTCCCCCTATAATGCTCGTCATTGCAGCGACGCAATCGCAGCAAAGCAGTAAAAAGTAGGGCGGTTAGCTCAGGGGTAGAGCACAGCATTCACACTGCTGGGGTCGCAAGTTCGAAACTTGCACCGCCCACCAGAATTCAGGTTCCGCCAACGGGTCGAAATCGACCCCCGGGCAGTCGGAACGATCGAAAAAGCCAGCGAAAGCTGGCTTTTTTCGTTCTTACGACCCTTCACCCCGCCGGGCACGGCGCCACACCTTGCCGGTAGCCCAGGGTTTCGATCGGGGTGATCGTCGGCGCCGTCGGCAGCGCGATTGGAAAGCTAACGAGCGGAAACATTCCCCTCGACTGGGTGGCGACACAAGTGTCGGGATTGTCCGGATCGCAGACGCGGACCTGCACGAAATGGATGCAGCTTGCGGAATGCGGGTTTGCCATGCAGAGTTGCTGGTTGTCGGCTGCACAGGTCGGCAAGGAGCCGGTTGGAATCACGGACAGGTCGTACGCCAGGTATTCGATGCGGACATGGCTGTCGGTGACCGGCGGCCCCAGGGCCAGCTCGCCCGATGAGCTCCGGAAGACCGCGTCCTGCTTGATCCGGGCAATTGCCGTGGTGTCGGTCGGGTAGACGTTGACCGCGGCCGCCGCCGCACGCCGCGTGACTTCCTGCAGGGTATTGAAGACATACATGATGCGGGCGATCTCGAGGATGCCGAACACGAACAGGAAGAAGACGAGGGCAGTCACCGCGAACTCGACCGCCGCCGTGCCGGCCTGGGAAGTGCGGGAGCGTGGCGCCTGGCGTTGCGTGGATCGGTCCATGGATGGAATCTCCGGTCAGTTGCCGACGTAGCGCATGGATGCATCGGCGGTGATCACCAGGCCGAACCTGCCGTCGGGAATGGCGCCAAAGATGTTGTCGTACATGCTGAAGTTGATGTAGACACGGACAGTGGTCGGGAGCTTGCCGATCGCGTAGCCGCAGGGGAGGAAGTCGCACTGGACGATGGGCGTGGGGATCGCCGAGCCCGGCGCCAGTTCCGCCATTTCTCGTTGCGTGATCTGGAGGGCGACGTTGCTGGCCGCCTGCGCCAGCGTCGGCGACCGCATTTCCGCCGCCGAGACCTGGGAAAGGTAGCGCACCGCGTCCTGTGCCGCCTTCTGCGCCACGGTGTAGTGCCAGAAGCACCGTGCATAGTAGATGGGTACGACGAGGAAGACCACGAAGATCGGCAGAATCAGGGCCGCTTCGATGGCTGCGCTTCCGCGCTGGCGCGTCTTCGGCGGCGTCTGCCTGGCGGACGATGTCGTCATGGGTAGAGCTCCACTTTGCCGGGTATCGACTGTTCCGGGATGGTCCCCGCGAACTCGGCGATCAGGGTGTTCGCGGTTGCCGGGACTGTCATGAAAAACTTGCCGATCCCAAGCACGGTGGCCGGCACGTTCGCGCCGGCCGGCACTGGACAGGCAAGCAGGGGGATGTTCAGGACGCGCCGTTGCAGCGTGGAGATGTTCAGGTTGGCTGAACTCGGCGCCCGGTAATTGGCCCCGCTCGTGGCCGTGTAGGGCGGCCCGTACGACGGGTAGCCGGATGCCGTCGGGCCGGACTTGTACAGGTTCGCCCAGTCGGCGGTCGAGAACGTTGCGTAGCCGGAGGCAGGTTCGGGCGATCCCAGCGAGACATACGACGGGTACTTGACGGCTTTCGCGAACGTCCACAGCGGGCCGTACGATCCCGCGGTCGTGCCGGCCGGTGCCGTGGGGAGGTCGGCGATCGTCTCGAGTTTGCCGCGCGAAGTCGTCGTCGTGGCCGCCGCGCTGCCCGTCGCCGGGACCATCCACGGCGCGCCGCCCGTCGTTCCGTAGGCATAAGCCTTGATGTTGTAGTCGGGCGGCGCACCGTACGGATCGCATTGCGCGGCACTGAAGTCGTCGAACCGCGTGTTGAGTTGCGCGTGGAGATCGGACAGGGGAGCGGACGATGGCAACGGCGACACGCGCACCGCGCCGCCGGTCAGCCGGGGAATCCAGACGGCACCCGCGCACATGAATGGGCCGATCTCGGAGGTCGCGAACGACGAACTGCCGCCGCCCGGCGCGACGACAGGATTGATGAGATAGCCGACCGGCGAGGTGCCGTCCGGGTTGAGCTGCATGAGGTCGTAGCTGATCCCGCGGCGGAAACCGTATTCGACCAGTTCGGTGGTGGCGATGCCGGTATTCGTGCGCGCGACGGCGGGCGCCGGGTCCATCGCACATATCCCGATCGGCGTGACGGCAATCTGCTTGCGTCCCGCGACCGCCGTGTCGCTCATTTGTACCGTCTGCCGGGATGGAGAGAGTATCCAGATCAGGAACGTGTCGACCTGTCCGGATGCGGAATCGAGCATGGAAGTGTCGACCTTGGCGTAGTACAGGCCCGACGGCGACGATCCGTCGACCCACGTGCCCGAGCGCGACGAGTCGGCACTGAAGCTGAGGGCGGCGTCGCTCCACGTGAACGACGTCCCGTTATTGAAGTACTGGTACTTGAGACGCTCCGCCGTTTCCCGCGCCCTGGCCCGTGCCGAGACGATTCCCGTCGATGTGCCGTTCAATTCGCGTGCCGCCGCCAGGGCAACGGCCTTCGCGAACCCGTTCAGGTCCACTTTGCGGTTGTAGACCTGTCCAAGGTCGAGTGCGAAGGCGCACAGCGCGATCATCAGGAGAATCAGCGGAATGGCCATGATGGCGAATGCGCCGCCTTGCCGCTGGCGTGGGGGAGTGTTGCGCTTCGATGGCATCGGATCCCTCGTCAGTGCTGGTGGTGTCCGCGGTCAGGGCTGAACCGGGGCGGCATCGGTCGTCTCCGCCTGCTTGGCGGGCAGTGTCTTCCGGGTCGTCCCGAGCAGTGCAATCAGGCCGGCCATGCCGAGTATCCAGGCCGCGATCGGCAGGAACATGAACTCGACATCGTGGCGATGGATCGCGAGTACGAGTGCACCGCCGCCGCATGGCAGCAGACTGGCCGAGACAGGATGCCGCCGGCAAAACCGTATGCGGTGCCAGGGTGCGAAGCTGCAGCCGATGGCGCAGACGCCGAGTACGACCGCGCTACCTGCCAGGACAAGGAGACCGACTGCGCCGCCTGCGATCAGCAGCACGATCGTTCCGCCCATGCCGGAAACGCCGGAGTCTCTTTTGTCGTCGGGCCTCGTACGCCGGATGCGCATCAGGGACAGCAGGGCCAGGGAAAGCCACGGGATCGTCGTCACGAGATGGCCTGCCATGCTCGCATGCGCCATGGCCAGCCACGTGTTCATCAATGCGGCGCCGCCAGCCGAAAAGGCCAGGACCATGCATTCGTTGCCGGCCGAAGGGAAATACGTCGGCCCAGGCGATCTTGCGCGCATGAGATTATCTTCCCCGAAGTGTGGTGTTGCTGCCTTATGATTTGGGGCCATTGTTTCGGGGAAGTCTGCGCGTAAGCCCGGCAGGTGGCAATCGGATGGCGGCGTATCCTTGACGGGAATCAGTCAACCTGTTTCAGGCCGGGTCACGGATTCCAGCCGGAGGGTCAGCGCAGCGCTGCCTCTTTGTTCCAACCATGCCCTATAATGCAGGGAATTCGACATCGCCCATGCGCCACCCACGCCAAACCCGCCTCCTGAGCGCCATCGTCGCTCTGATCAGCCTGCTGTTCATGCAGCTGGCCGTGGCCGCCTACGCGTGTCCGAACCTGATGCCGGCGCGTACCGCGCCGATGCTGGACCGTACCGGCCAGCCGATGGCGAACTGTCCCGAGGCCGACCGGCAAAGCCCGACCCTGTGCCACGAACACGAGCACAAACAAACCCCGTCGCTCGACAAGCCCGACGCGCCTTCGATCATGCCGTTCGTCGCGACCGGCCTCGCGCTGCCGGTCCTGTGGCCGGATCACGCGGCGATAGCACCGAGCCCACCCCTCGTCTTCCTGCACGCCTCCGGCACGTCGCCCCCGATCGCGATACGCCACTGCTGTTTCCGCCTATAGCCTCCCGTTGCCGAGTCATCGTTCCGCCACGCCAAGCCCGTGGCGGTGCCGTTCTTCGCAATCTGGAGCTATCACATGCCATTTCTTGACCCCAACGGGCGCGCCACGGTCGCCCCGGCACTCGCGTTCGCATTGGCGGCGCTGAGCGTCGCTTTACCCCATGAACCGGCGCTCGCCGCCAGCCTGACCCTCGAACAGGCGCAGCAACGCGCGCTGGCTCGCTCGCGCGCATTGCCGGCGCAGGATGCCGCCATCGCCGCCGCCCGCGAGCTGGCCGTTGCGGCCGGCCGCCTGCCCGATCCGGTCCTGCGCGCCGGCATCGACAATCTGCCGGTCAGCGGCGCCGACCGCTACAACATCGGTTCCGACTTCATGACCATGCGCCGGATCGGTGTGATGCAGGAGCTCACCGCGTCCGATAAACGCAGGCTGCGCGCGGCCGGGATGGCAGGCGCGGCCGACAAGGCCGCCGCCGAAAAAGACGTCGAGATCGCGCGCATCGAACGCGACACCGCCCAAGCCTGGATCGATCTGTATTTCGCCCGGCAGATGGACGATCTGATCCGCCAGCAGGTCGGCCAGGCCGATCTTGATCTGCAAGCCGCGGAAGCAGCCTATCGCGCCGGGAAGGGCAGCCAAGCCGACGTCTTCGCGGCCCGGGGACGGATCGGCGCCGCACAGGACAAGGTCGACGAATCCGCTACCCGCGTGCAGACGGCCCGGCTGGCCCTCGCGCGCTGGGTCGGTCCCGACGTCGACGCGGCCTCCGCAAGCCTGCCGGACATCGACCGCCTCCGCCTCGACCCGGATGTCCTCGACACCCAGCTCGCCCACCATCCCGACATCGCCGTGCTCGACCGCGAGGAAGCCGTCGCGCGCACGGAAGCCCGGCTCGCCGAGGCGAACCGGCATCCCGACTGGACCGTCGAGGTGGCGCTGCAGCAGCGAGGGCAGGGGTATTCGAACATGGTGTCCGTCGGTGTCTCGGTGCCGCTGCAGTGGGACCGAAAAAACCGCCAGGACCGCGAGCTCGCGGCGAAGATCCTGCAGGCCGACCGGATCCGCGACGAGCGCGAAGAGCGCCTGCGCGCCCACACGGCGGAAGTGCGCGCGATGCTGGACGAGTGGCGCAGCACCCGTGCGCGCCTGGCCCGCTACCGGCGCGAGCTCGTGCCGCTTGCCGCCGACCAGGCCGCGGCCGTGCTGGCCGCCTACCGCGGCGGCAAGGCCGCGCTGGCGGACGTGCTGGCGGCGCGTCGCAATGAACTCGACGTCCGGCTGCAGGCGTTGCAGCTGGAGGCGGAGGCCGCCAGGCGCTGGGCCCAGCTGAACTTTCTCATCCCGTCCAACCATCCGGAGGCACAGCCATGAGCCGCCGCATCGTCATTTCTCTCATCGGCGTTCTGGCCGTGCTCGCGGCGACCGGCTTCGGTGCCTATCGCCTGGGACTGCAGGCCGGCGCGCACGACGCGGCGCCGGCGGCCGACAAGTCCGGCCGCAAAGTCCTGTACTGGCACGACCCGATGGTGCCCGGCCAGAAGTTCGACAAGCCCGGCAAGTCTCCGTTCATGGACATGGAGCTGGTGCCGGTGTACGCCGATGAAGGCCAGGCGCAAGGCGGCGTCGCAGTCAGCCCGGACGTCCGGCAGAACCTCGGCATGCGGACCGCCGAGGTCCGCAAGGGGACGTTGGCCCGTACGCTGGATGCGGTCGGCAACGTGGCGTTCAACGAGCGCGATCTCGTCCAGCTGCAGGCGCGCAGCAGCGGCTACGTGGAAAAGCTGTTCGTGCGCGCGCCGCTCGATCCCGTGCGCAAGGGCCAGCCGCTCCTCCAGTTGTATGTGCCCGACTGGGTCGCGGCGCAGGAAGAATACCTGGCCATCAAGCGCATGCCGCCCGGCGCGGACACGGCCGGCCTGCTCGACGCGGCCCGGCAGCGGATGCGGCTCGCGGGCATGACGGACGCGCAGGTCGCGCAGGTCAGCGCGCGGTCGCAGGTCAGTCCGCGCATTACCGTCACGGCGCCGGTCGACGGCGTCGTCAGCGAACTGTCGGTCCGCGAAGGCATGACGGTCGTGCCGGGCGCGCCGCTGTTCCGCATCAACGGCCTGCGCACGGTCTGGGTCAATGCCGAAGTGCCGGAAAGCGCGGCGGCGCAGGTCCGGCCCGGAACGTCGGTACGGGCCACGAGCCCCGCTTTCCCCGGCACGACGTTCGACGGCAAGGTCGAGGCGCTGCTGCCCGAGGTCAGCGCCGCCACGCGCACGCTGAAGGCACGCATCGAACTGGCGAATCCCGGCGGCAAGCTGGTGCCGGGGATGTTCGCGACGATCCACATGGCGCCGGCACAAAGTCGCGAGGCGCTGCTCGTGCCGGCGGAAGCCGTGATCCGGACGGGCGAACGCACGGTCGTCATCACGGTGTCCGACGACGGCAGATTCGCACCGGCGCAGATCGTGACGGGCGCGGAGGCGGGCGGCCAGGCCGAAGTCCTCGAAGGCCTGGCGGAGGGGCAGAAGGTCGTGGCGTCGGGCCAGTTCCTGATCGATTCCGAGGCGAGCCTGCGCGGCACCCTGCAACGCCTCGGCGCAGCGGCGCCCGCCGCGCCGGTGAAGGCAGCGACCCATCGCGCAACCGGCAAAGTCGAGCGGTTCGACAAGGATGAGGTGACGATCTCGCACGGCCCGGTGCCCAGCCTGAAGTGGCCACCGATGACGATGGGCTTCGCGCTGCCGCCGGGCGGACTGCCGCGGGACGTCAAGGTCGGGGACTCCGTGCAATTCGAGTTCCGCAAGGGCGACAAGGGCATGTTCGAGATCGTCGCGATCGCGCGCACCGCGGCCGGAGACGGCCAATGATCGCGCGCCTGATCCGCTGGTCGATCGCCAACCGCTTCCTCGTGCTGCTCGCGACCGTCGGCCTCGCGGCCTGGGGCATCTGGGCCGTGCAGCGCACGCCGGTCGATGCGCTGCCGGACCTGTCCGACGTGCAGGTCATCATCCGCACCACGTATCCGGGCCAGGCGCCGCAGATCGTCGAGAACCAGGTCACCTATCCGCTCACGACCACGATGCTGTCGGTGCCGGGCGCGCGCAGCGTGCGGGGCTACTCCTTCTTCGGCGATTCCTTCGTCTACATCCTGTTCGAGGACGGGACCGATCCCTACTGGGCGCGCTCGCGGGTGCTGGAATACCTGAACCAGACGCAATCGCGTTTGCCGCCGCAGGCCAGGCCGTCGCTGGGGCCGGATGCGACGGGCATCGGCTGGGTGTACGAATATGCGCTCGTCGACCGCACCGGCGCGCACGACCTTTCGCAACTACGGGCCTTGCAGGACTGGTTCCTGAAGTACGAACTGAAAACGGTGCCGAACGTGGCGGAAGTGGCGAGCATCGGCGGGATGGTGCGCCAGTACCAGATCCAGCTCGACCCGGACAGGCTGCGCGCCTACGGCGTCACGCATGCGCGCGTGATCGACGCGGTCCGGAAGGCGAACCAGGAAGCGGGCGGCTCGGTACTGGAACTGGGCGAGGCGGAGTACATGGTGCGCGCATCCGGCTACCTGGCTTCGCTCGACGACTTCCGCCACATCCCGCTGGCGACCGGCAGCGGCGGCGTGCCGGTGACGGTGGGCGACGTGGCGCGCGTGCAGGTCGGGCCCGAGATGCGGCGCGGGGTCGCGGAGCTGAACGGAGAAGGCGAGGTCGCCGGCGGCATCGTCGTCATGCGCTCGGGGAAGAACGCGCTCGCGACGATCGCCGCGGTGAAGGCGAAGCTTGCCCGGCTCAAGGCCGGCCTGCCGCCGGGCGTGGAGATCGTGACGACGTACGATCGCTCCGGCCTGATCGAACGGGCGGTGACGAACCTGGAGCACAAGCTGCTCGAAGAGTTCATCGTCGTCGCCGTGGTCTGCGCGCTGTTCCTGTTTCATGTGCGCTCGGCGCTGGTCGCCATCGTCTCGCTGCCGCTGGGGATCCTGGCCGCGTACACGGTCATGCTGTACCAGGGCGTGAACGCGAACATCATGTCGCTGGGCGGCATCGCGATCGCGGTCGGGGCGATGGTCGACGCCGCCGTCGTGATGATCGAGAACGCGCACAAGCACCTGGAAGCCTGGAGCCACCGGCATCCGGGCGAAGCACTCGACGGCCCCGCGCACTGGGGGGCGATCGAGGCGGCCGCGGTCGAGGTCGGGCCGGCGCTGTTCTTCTCCCTGCTGATCATCGTGCTGTCCTTCATCCCCGTGTTCGCGCTGGAAGCGCAGGAAGGCAAGCTGTTCGCGCCGCTGGCGTTCACCAAGACCTATGCGATGGCAGCCAGCGCCGGCCTCGCGGTGACCCTGGTGCCCGTGCTGATGGGGTATCTCATCCGGGGCAGGATTCCGCGCGAAGACGCGAACCCGCTGAACCGGCTCCTGATCCGCGCGTACCGGCCGTTGCTCGACGTCGTGTTGCGCCACCCGAAGACCACCGTGGGACTGGCCGCGTTCGTCGCCGTGCTGACCGTGTGGCCGGTCAGCCGGCTGGGCGGCGAGTTCATGCCGCCAATGGACGAGGGCGACCTGCTGTACATGCCGTCGGCGCTGCCGGGGATCGGCATCGGCAAGGCCGCCGAGCTGCTGCAGCAGACCGACCGCATGATCAAGACCGTGCCCGAGGTCGACACCGTGTTCGGCAAGGCGGGCAGGGCGGAGACCGCGACCGATCCCGCCCCGCTCGAGATGTTCGAGACGACGATCCGCTTCAAGCCGCGCGACCGGTGGCGCGCGGGCATGACGCCGGAAAAGCTGGTCGAGGAGCTGGACCGCGTCGTCAGGGTGCCGGGGTTGTCGAACGTGTGGGTGCCGCCGATCCGCAACCGCATCGACATGCTGGCGACCGGCGTGAAAAGCCCCGTCGGCATCAAGGTGGCGGGCGCCAGCCTGCAGGAGATCGACCGCATCACGGGAGAGATCGAGGCGGCGGTGCGCAAGGTGCCGGGCGTGTCGTCGGCCCTCGCCGAACGGCTGAACGGCGGCCGCTACATCGATGTGCGCATCGACCGCGCGGCCGCGGCGCGGTTCGGCATGAACGTGGCCGACGTGCAGGGCGTGATCGCCGCGGCGGTCGGCGGCGACAACGTCGGCGAGACGGTGGAAGGCCTGCAGCGCTTCCCGATCAACGTGCGCTACCCGCGCGAAGTGCGCGACTCGCTGGAGAAGCTGCGCGCGCTGCCGCTTATCACCGAGGCGGGCGCGCAGATCCGGCTCGGCGACGTGGCGGCCATCCGCATCACCGACGGGCCGCCCATGCTCAAGAGCGAGAACGCGCGGCTGTCCGGCTGGGTGTACGTCGACGTCCGGGGTCGCGACCTGACGTCGGCCGTGCGCGACATGCAGCACGCGGTCGCGCAGGCCGTGCGGCTGCCGCCGGGCTATTCGGTCTCGTGGTCCGGGCAGTTCGAATATCTGGAACGCGCGGTCGCGAAGCTGAAGATCGTCGTGCCGGCCACGCTGGCCATCATCTTCGTGCTGCTGTACGTGACGTTCGGCCGCCTCGACGAGGCCGCGCTGATCATGGCGACGTTGCCGTTCGCGCTGGCCGGCGGTGCCTGGCTGCTCTGGCTGCTGGGTCACAACCTGTCGGTGGCGGGCGGCGTCGGCTTCATCGCGCTGGCGGGCGTGTCGGCGGAGTTCGGCGTGATCATGCTGCTGTACCTGAAGCAGGCCTGGGACGCAAGGCTGGCGGAGGGCAGGGCGACCGAGGCCGACCTGGTCGACGCGATTCGCGAAGGAGGGGTTCTGCGCGTGCGCCCGAAGGCCATGACGGTCGCGGTGATCGTCGCCGGCCTCGTGCCGGCGATGCTCGGGGGCGGGACGGGATCGGAGATCATGCAGCGGATCGCGGCGCCGATGGTGGGCGGGATGATCACGGCGCCGCTGCTGTCGATGTTCGTGGTGCCGGCGGTCTACCTGCTGCTGCGGCGCCGGCGCCTGCCACGCGACGATTGAGCCGTCTCACACGGGACATGGGACGCGAAGTCTAAGATCGGTGCGCTGCGGGCTACCACGAAGGCGAGCACCATGATCGAATTGCTTCCGATGTCCAACTTGAAACCCGGTCTCCGGCACGCGCTGCTGATTACGCTGTTGCGAGGGCTGGCCGCGCTCAATGTCGCGGCCGCGCATCTGCGTTCGCAACTCTATCCGGCCTTCGAACTGGTCGAGGAACCGCCGGTGCTCTTCATGGGCATCGCGTTCATGGCCGGCTTTGCGCACCTGTCCGTCGTCGTGTTCTTCGTGCTGAGCGGCTGGCTGGTCGGCGGCAGCCTGCTCGACAGGATCGGCGACGAGCAGGCAATGCGCAACTACGCGATCGACCGGATCACGCGCTTGTGGATCGTGCTCGTGCCCGTATTCTGCGTCAGCCTGCTGTGCGGCCAGCTGACGGGCGACATCGACCCGAGCCGCCCCGATCTCGGTGTGGATGGCGACTATTCGCTCGGTGCATTCCTGGGCAACCTGGTCGGTCTGCAAGATATTGTCGTCCCGCGCTTTGGCGGTAATTTCGCGTTGTGGAGCCTCGCCAATGAGACCTGGTATTACGTCATGTTTCCACTCCTCGTCGTCATGCTGCGGGGCAAATCGATCGCGGCGCGGGCGCTGTCCGCGCTTGGCCTCATTGCCATCGCGAAGCTGGTCAGCGGCGCGTTGCTGGCCTATTTCGCCGTCTGGCTTCTGGGCACGCTGTTTTCGCGGATCCGGCTGCACGCCGGCACCGCCGTGCGCAGTCTGTTGTTCGGCATCGTCGCCGGCAGTGCCGTGTATTACCGCCTGGAGGGGCACGTCGACACACAATCGCTGGAGACGTTCGGGCAGGACTTGCCGTTCGCGCTCGCCTTCGTCGTCTGGCTGTCGAGCATGCAGACGGCCGCGCCCAGGTCGTCGTCCCTATACCGGATCGCCGACAGGATCGGCCGGTTCTTCGCCGGATTTTCCTTTACCTTGTACGTGCTGCATGTCCCGTTGATCCTGCTGTTCCTGCACTGGCTGCCCGCGACGCTCGGCGTTGTACAGTTGGTTCCCGGTAACCTGGGGCATGACGTGGCGTATGCGGGCATGCTGGTGTCGATCGTCGTCGCGTCCTGGCTCCTGTCCCTGCCGTTCGAATCGAATACGCAACGGCTGCGCCACTGGATCAAGACGACGAGAGCGGCAGCACCGGCATAGGTGCCGGGTAGCGACTTGTCTATGCAACCCGACTTGCGCGCCGATTTACTTTAGGCTTAAAGTATCTTCCGGTTCCAGACCGATTTTTTCTCCGGGGGCGCTTCATGACGAGCTTGTCCGCTGCAGAATCAAGTCCCTCGGCCCATGTCGACACGTTCGCGCGGGATCACCTGCCGCCCGCCGACCTGTGGCCGGACCTCGTGTTCGACCTGCCCGCGCTCCGCTATCCCGCGCGGCTCAATTGCGTGGCGGAACTGCTCGACCGCCACGTCGCCGCCGGACGGGGCGGCCGCACCGCCATCCTGGGCGACACGGCCGCCTGGACCTACGCGGAACTCATGCAGCACGTCGACCGCATCGCCCACGTGCTGCGCACGGACCTGGGCCTCGTCCCCGGCAACCGGGTGCTGCTGCGCGGCGCCAACTGCCCGCTGATGGCGGCCGCGATCCTCGCCGGGTTCAAGGCCGGACTCGTCGCCGTGCCGACGATGCCGCTGCTGCGGGCGCGCGAGCTGGGCATCATCCTCGACAAGGCGCGGGTGAACGCGGTGCTGTGCGCGCGTCCGCTGGCGGACGAACTCGAACAGGTGCCGGATCGCCCGCCCGTCCTGTATTTCCAGGACCCGGACGGCCTGGAAGCGCGGATGGCCCGGCACGATGCGCCGTTCGCACCCGTGGACACGGCCGCCGACGACGTCTGCCTGATCGGCTTCACGTCGGGCACGACGGGCGTTCCGAAGGGCACCATGCACTTCCACCGCGACATCCTGGCGATCTGCGACTGCTTTCCGCCGCACATCCTGGGCGCGCGGGCGGACGACGTCTTCATCGGCACGCCGCCGCTGGCCTTCACGTTCGGCCTGGGCGGGCTGCTGCTGTTCCCGTTGCGGGCGGGCGCCGCGGGCGTGCTGGTCGAGAGGCTCACGCCGGAAGGGCTGCTGGCGGCCATCGAACGCTACCAGGCCACGATCTGCTTCACGGCGCCCACGTTCTATCGGCAGATGACGCCGCTCGCGGCGCGCCACGACCTGCGCTCGCTGCGGCAATGCGTGTCCGCCGGCGAGGCGCTGCCGCTGGCGACGCGCGAAGGGTGGGAAGCGGCGACCGGCATCGCCATGATCGACGGGATCGGCGCGACGGAACTGCTGCACATCTTCATCTCGGCGAGCGGCGCGGACATCCGTCCCGGCGCGACCGGCAAGCCCGTGCCCGGCTACCGGGCGTGCATCCTCGACGACGACGGCGTGCCGGTCGGTCCCGGCGTGGTCGGACGGCTGGCCGTGAAGGGCCCGACGGGTTGCCGCTACCTGGCGGACGAGCGCCAGCGCGACTATGTGCTGAACGGCTGGAACCTGACGGGCGACAGCTACGAGACGGACGCCGACGGTTATTTCCATTATCGCTCGCGCACGGACGACATGATCATCTCGGCCGGCTACAACATCGCGGGCGCCGAGGTGGAAGAGGTGCTGCTGCGGCATCCGGCCGTCGCCGAATGCGGCGTCGTGGGCCGGGCCGACGAGGAACGCGGCCAGATCGTGGAGGCGCACGTCGTGCTCAAGCCCGGGTTCGAGCCGACGGCGGCGACGGCGCGCCTGCTGCAGGACTTCGTCAAGGCGCAGATCGCGCCGTACAAATACCCGCGCGCCGTGCGCTTCACCGACAAGCTGCCGCGCACGGAGACGGGCAAGCTGCAGCGCTACAAACTGCGGCTGTCATGAACATCGTCTGCATCGGCGGCGGGCCCGCCGGCCTGTACTTCGCCCTGCTGATGAAGAAGCAGGATCCGGCGCACCGCCTCGTCGTCGTCGAGCGCAACCGCCCGTACGACACGTTCGGGTGGGGCGTCGTCTTCTCCGACCAGACCCTCGGCAACCTCGTCGCGGCCGACGAGCCGACGGCGCGCAGCATCCTGCAGGCGTTCAATCACTGGGACGACATCGACGTCTTCTTCAAGGGCGAGCGCATCACGTCCGGCGGCCATGGATTCTGCGGCATCGGCCGCAAAAGGCTGCTGAACATCCTGCAGCAGCGCTGCGAAGAACTGGGCGTGGAGCTCGTGTTCGAGACCGACGTGCAGGACGACCAGGCCGTCGCCGCGCGCTACGAAGCGGACCTCGTCGTCGCGGCCGACGGCATCCACAGCCGCATCCGGGCGCGCTATGCGGCCACGTTTCAACCGTCCGTCGAGACGCGCCGTTGCCGCTTCGTGTGGCTGGGCACAAAAATGAAATTCGATGCGTTCACGTTCGTGTTCAAGGAGACGGCGTTCGGCTGGTTCCAGGCCCACATCTACCAGTTCGACGGCGATACGTCGACGTTCATCGTCGAGACGCCGGAAGAGGTGTGGCGGCGGGCGGGCCTGGCCGACATGCCGCAGGAAGAGGGCATCGCCTTCTGCGAGCGCCTGTTCGCCGAGCACCTGGACGGACATCCGCTTCTGTCGAATGCGCGCCACCTGCGCGGCGGCGCGATCTGGATCGCCTTCCCCCGCATCGTGTGCGAACGGTGGGTACACTGGAACGGCAGCGTGCCGGTCGTCCTGATGGGCGACGCGGCGCACACGGCGCACTTCTCGATCGGCTCCGGCACCAAGCTGGCGCTGGAAGATGCGATCGAACTGGCGCGCTGCGCGCGGGAACACGGCAGCGACGTGCGCGCGGCGCTGGACGCGTACCAGGCCAGCCGCGCCGTCGAAGTGCTGAAGATCCAGTCCGCCGCGCGCAACTCGATGGAATGGTTCGAGAACGTGGAGCGCTACGGCGCGCTGGACGCGGAGCAGTTCGCGTACTCGATGCTCACGCGCAGCCAGCGCATCTCGCACGAGAACCTGCGCCTGCGCGACCCCGGCTATGTCGCGCACGTCGAGGACTGGTTCGCGCGGCGCGCGTGCGCGCAGGCGGGCGTGGCGCTGCCGGAGAACACGTACCTGCCGCCGATGTTCACGCCGCTGCGCGTACGCGGCGTCTTGCTGAAGAACCGCATCGTCGTCTCGCCGATGGCGCAGTATTCGGCCGTCGACGGCGTGCCCGGCGACTACCACCTCGTGCACCTGGGGGCGCGGGCGCTGGGCGGGGCGGCGCTCGTGATGGCGGAGATGACGTGCGTGTCGGCCGACGCCCGCATCACGCCCGCCTGCCCGGGCCTGTACGCGCCCGCACACACGGCCGCGTGGAAGCGCATCGTCGACTTCGTGCATGGGCAGACCGACGCCCGCATCGGCATCCAGCTGGGCCATGCGGGCCCGAAAGGGTCGACGTGCCCCATGTGGGACGGCATCGACCAGCCGCTCCCGGACCACAACTGGCCCCTGGTCGCGGCGTCCGAACAGCAGTACCTGCCGGGCATCTCGCAAATCGCGCGCGCCGCGACGGAAGACGATCTCGCGCGCGTGGAGGCGGACTTCGTGCGCGCCACCTTGGCGGCCGACGCGGCCGGCTTCGACTGGCTGGAACTGCATTGCGCGCACGGCTACCTGCTGTCGTCGTTCATTTCGCCGCTGACGAACCGCCGTACCGACGACCATGGGGGCAGCCTGGAAAACCGCTGCCGCTATCCGCTGCGCGTGTTCCGCGCGATGCGGGCCGCGTGGCCGGCCGGGAAGCCGATGAGCGTGCGCATCTCCGCGCACGACTGGGTCGAGGGCGGCATCACGCCTGCCGACGCGGTGCGGATCGCGCGCCTGTTCAAGGACGCGGGCGCGGACATGATCGATTGCTCGTCCGGCCAGGTCAGCAAGGAGGAACGGCCGGTATTCGGCCGCATGTACCAGACGCCGTTCGCGGACCGCATCCGCAACGAGGCCGGGATCCCGACGATCGCCGTCGGGGCTATCTACGAGGCGGACCACGCGAACAGCATCATCGCGGCCGGCCGCGCCGACCTGTGCGCGGTGGGCCGGCCGCACCTGGCGAATCCCGCGTGGACCCTGGCGGAAGCGGCGAGGATCGGCGTCACGGCGGTCGCGTGGCCGCAGCAGTACCTGGCCGGGAAGGCGCAGCTGGAACGCAATCTCGAACGCGAACGCCGGCTGGCGGCCGCCAATACGGGCCTGACGCCGCAACAGGTGGCGGCACGGCTGCTGGAGGGTTGATGGAGACGCTGCAAGGAAAGCACGCCGTGGTGACGGGCGCCAGCCGCGGCATCGGGCTCGCGAGCGCGCGGACGTTGCGGGCGCACGGGGCCCGCGTCACGCTGATGGCGCGCGATGCCGGCCCGCTGGAACGCGCGGCCGCCGAACTGGGCGGGGACGCCGCGTGGCAGACCGTGGACGTGACGGATGCGGAGGGCGTGGCGGCCGCGTTCGCGCGTGCGGGCGCCGTGGACATCCTCGTCAACAACGCGGGCCAGGCCGCGGCGGCGCCGTTCGGCCGCACGGACGCCGCGCTGTGGCAGCGCATGCTGGACGCGAACCTGACCGGCGCATACCACTGCATCCAGGCGGCGCTGCCGGACATGCTGGACGCGGGCTGGGGCCGGGTGGTCAACGTCGCGTCGACGGCCGGGCTGACGGGCTATCGCTACGTGGCGGCATACTGCGCGGCGAAGCACGGCCTCGTCGGGCTCACGCGCGCGCTGGCGCTGGAAGTGGCCACGCGGGGCGTCACCGTGAATGCCGTGTGCCCCGGCTTCACCGACACGGATATCGTGGCGGAGGCCGTCGCCAACATCGTGCGCAAGACGGGGCGGACGGCGGACCAGGCGCGCGCGGAACTGGCGGCCGCGAATCCGCAGGGCCGGCTCGTGCACCCGGACGAGGTGGCGCACGCGGTCGCGTGGCTGTGCCTGCCCGGTGCCGCGGCAATGAACGGCCAGGCCATCGCGGTGGCCGGCGGGGAGGTGATGTGATGGCGGCCGACGATGCTTCGCTGGACCTGAAACTGTGGCTGCGCCTGTTGTCCTGCACGGTGCGCGTGGAAAACACGATCCGCAGCCGGCTGCGTGCCGCGTTCGGGATCACGCTGCCGCGCTTCGACCTGATGGCCCAGTTGCAGCGCCATCCGGAGGGTTTGCGGATGGGCGAGCTGTCGAAGCGGATGATGGTCACGGGCGGCAACGTCACCGGCATCGCCGACCAGCTCGAACGCGAGGAACTCGTCGCGCGCGTGCCGGACCCGCAGGACGGCCGCGCGTTCATGCTGAAGCTGACGCCGCGCGGACGCACGGTGTTCACGGAGATGGCGGCGGTGCACGAAGCGTGGGTGGCGGACCTGTTCCGCGACGTCCCGGCCGCCGACAAGGCCACGATGATCGCGCTGCTGGACACGATGAAGAAGCATCTGAACGACTAGGAGACCGCATGCACCGCACGCAGCTGGCCGGCTACCGCGCCGAACATTTCCTCTACGAGGCCGAAGGCGGCGTCGCCACCATCACGCTGAACCGCCCCGAGCGCAAGAACCCGCTGACGTTCGAATCGTACGCGGAGCTGCGCGACCTCTTTCGCGCCCTCGCGTACGCGGACGACGTGAAGGCCGTCGTACTGGCCGGCGCGGGCGGGAATTTCTGCTCCGGCGGCGACGTCCACGAGATCATCGGGCCGCTCACGCAACTGGACATGCCGGGCCTGCTCGCGTTCACGCGCATGACGGGCGACCTGGTGAAGGCGATGCTGGCCTGCCCGCAGCCCGTCGTGGCGGCCGTCGACGGCGTGTGCGCGGGGGCCGGCGCGATCCTGGCGATGGCATCCGACCTGCGGCTGGCCACCACCCGCGCGCGTACGGCCTTCCTGTTCGCGAAGGTGGGCCTGGCCGGTTGCGACATGGGCGCCTGTTCGATCCTCCCACGCCTCGTCGGCCAGGGGCGGGCGGCGGAATTGCTGTACACGGGCCGGGCGATGTCGGCCGACGAGGGCGAGCGCTGGGGCTTCTATAACCGCCTGTGCGCGCCGGACGACGTGCTGGGCGAAGCGCAGGGACTGGCGCGGCGCCTCGCCGAGGGGCCGACGTTCGCGCACGCGATGACGAAGAAGATGCTGCAGCAGGAGTGGACGATGGGGATCGCGGAAGCCCTCGACGCCGAGGCCCAGGCGCAGGCGATCTGCATGGCGACCAAGGACTTCAAGCGCGCCTACGCCGCCTTCGTCGCGAAGACCGCGCCCCGCTTCGAAGGAGACTGACATGGCCGATAAACGCTATCTGGAATGGCCGTTCTTCGACGGCCGCCACGTCGACCTGGAAGCGGCGCTGGACGAGTGGGCCGCCGCGCACGTGCGCGGCCTGCACGGGATGGACGTCGACGCCGCCTGCCGGCGCCTCGTGCGCCTGCTGGGCGAAGGCGGCTGGCTGCGCCACGCGATCGGCGGCGCGGGTTCTCCCATCGACACGCGCGCCATCTGCCTGATCCGCGAGACGCTGGCGCGCCACGACGGCCTCGCCGATTTCGCGTTCGCCATGCAGGGCCTGGGCTCGGGCGCGATCAGCCTGTTCGGGACGGACGCGCAGCGCGAACGCTACCTGCTGCGCGTGGCCCGCGGCGCGGCGATCGCGGCTTTCGCGCTGTCGGAGCCGGACGCCGGTTCCGACGTCGCCGCCATGCGCTGCGGCGCGCGGGCGGATGGCGACGCGTACATCCTCGACGGCGACAAGACATGGATCTCCAACGGGGGCATCGCCGACTTCTACGTCGTGTTCGCGCGCACCGGCGAGGCGCCGGGGGCGCGCGGCATCAGTGCGTTCGTCGTCGACGCCGGCACGCCGGGCTTCACGATCGCGGAGCGTATCGACGTGATCGCGCCGCACCCGCTGGCGCGGCTGCGCTTCGAGGGTTGCCGGGTGGGCGCCGCGCAGCGCATCGGCGCGGCCGGGCAGGGATTCAAGGTCGCGATGGCGACGCTGGACGTGTTCCGCACGTCCGTCGCGGCGGCCGCCCTGGGGTTCGCGCGGCGCGCGTTCGACGAGGCGCTGGCCCATGCGACGCAGCGGCGGATGTTCGGCCAGGCGCTCGCGGATTTCCAGCTGACGCAGGCGAAGCTGGCGCAGATGGCGACCAGCATCGACGCGAGCGCGCTGTTGACCTACCGCGCGGCGTGGGAGCGCGACCGCGGCGGCAAGGTGACGATGGAAGCGGCGATGGCGAAGATGACGGCGACCGAGTCGGCGCAACAGGTGATCGACGCGGCCGTGCAGATGTTCGGCGGCCTGGGCGTCACGTGCGGCCATCCGGCCGAGCGGCTGTACCGCGAGATCCGGGCCTTGCGCATCTACGAGGGCGCCACCGAGGTGCAGCAACTGATCATCGCGCGCGAACTGCTGCGCGCGGCAAAGGAAGCGTGAACATGGACATACTCCAACCCCCCGGCTGGCCACGCCCGCGCGGCTACGCGAACGGCATCGCGGCGCGCGGCCGCTTCGTGTTCGTGAGCGGGATGGTCGGCTGGAACGCGGACGGGCAGTTCGCCGGCGACGATTTCGTCGACCAGGCCCGCCAGGCCTTGCAGAACATCGTGGCCGTGCTGCGCGAGGCGGATGCGCGGCCCGAACACATCGTGCGCATGACGTGGTACGTGGTTGACAAGCGCGACTACCTGGCCGCCGGCAGCGCCCTCGGCGCCGTGTACCGCGAGATCATCGGCGCCCATTATCCGGCCATGACGGCCGTCGAGGTGCGTGCGCTGATCGAGGACCGCGCCAAGGTGGAAATCGAGGCGACGGCCGTGGTACCGGACTGATATCGAATCGGGTATCGATAACAAATATTTCGGAATGGCAGGTTTCCTGGCGCTTTCCGCATGCTAGACTCTGTTCGGGGTATCGATAACAAGCGAGTTGTCGGGCATCCCGCAAAAACAAAACCGAACAGGAGACTACAATGCGTAAATCCGGTACCCGCACGCCCATGTTGCGGGCAGCGGCGCTGGCCGTGTCGCTCGCCGTCGCGAGCCTGGTGCCTGCCGCGCACGCCGTCGCGGCCGACACGATCCAGACGATCGTCACGAACTACCAGCCCACCATCAACGAATTCGTCGACGCGAACGGCTTCAGGCATCCCGGCGTCGGCGTGACCAGCGACGTGCTGGAAAACATGCGCGCCGCGGTGCAGGCGCAGAAGGAGCCGTGGAACACGTACTTCAACATGATGCTGCTGTCGGGCGCCGCGTCGAAGACGGTCGCGTCCAAGAACCAGAGCGGCGCCGACCCGACCAAGCCGGCCGTGGTCGCGTTCAACAGCCAGGGCGTGGAATCGAAGTTCATCGCGGACTCCCTGAGCGCCTATACCCAGGCCATCCTCTACTACGTGACGGGCGACGAGACCTACCGCGCCAACGCGATGCGCCTGATCCGCATCTGGGCGCAGATGGACCCGACCCAGTACGTCTATTACACGGACGCGCACATCCACACGGGCATTCCCATGAGCCGGATGATGGCCGCGGCCGACATCATGCGCACCACGAGCTATCAGACGGCGGCGCTGGCCTGGACCGACCAGGACACGGTGAACCTGACGAACAACCTGATCGTGCCCGTGACCGAGACGTTCAACCACAGTCCCGACCATTTCATGAACCAGCACCTGTACGCGCTGCTGGGGTCCATGTCCGGTTACGCCTTCACCGGCAACCGCGCCCGCTGGGACGAGGGCGTCGAGTGGTTCACGATTAACAAGACGGCCGTCGACCAGGGCCAGAACGGTTCGATCAAGCAGCTGTTCCGCCTCGTCACGAAGAACGACCTGACGGGCGAAGCGGTGACGCCGATGGTGGAGCACGTCGAGATGGGCCGCGACCAGGCGCACGGCGCCGGCGACGTCACCAACATGAGCCTCCTCGCGCGCCTGCTGATGGCGCAGAACCAGAAGGTCGATCCCGTGAACGGCACGGCGTCGACGGCGCCGGATGCCGTGGGACCGTACGAATTCCTGAACGACCGCATCCTCGACGCGACCGAGTATTTCGCCGGCTTCATGCTGGGCTACGATACGCCCTGGGTGCCGACCGCCGCGCACACGGACGCCAACGGCGTGCCCACCGTGATCTATAAAACGCTGCAGGGCGGCTACCGCGGCCGCATGACGCAGAACACGTGGGAGCCGTACTACTATTTCAAATACAAGCGCGGACTGGACATGGGCCAGCGCGCGCCCAACTACACGCGCATGTTCGCCGAACGCACGATCTACAACTGGGACGGCGTGGACGGCGGCGGCGACTTCTGGATGTTCATCCCGCCCGAGGCGGAAAGCGAGGGCACGCAATTCCTCGTGCAACCCATCGTCGATCCGCTGCGCGAGGTGGAAGACCGCTTCACGTCGCTGGACGGCTTCGCGACCGCCATGCAGGACGACACGGCCGCCTTCGTGCGCGTCACCGCGACGCAGGCGGGCAGCCGGCTCGTGGTGTTCGGCTACGGGAACGGCACCCGCACCGTCGCCTTCCGCGTCCGCACGAACGGCGAGGCCACGATGGACGCGTTCGGCGACACGATCCTGCTGCCTGACACGCAGGGCCAGTGGCGCTACGTCAGCTATGCGTTCAACCAGTACCAGGGCCTGGGCGACTACCTGCCGATCACGGTCAAGGGCGCCGGCACGACGGTCGACATCGACCACATCAACGTCAACCCGGGCGCCACGATCACGCCGCCCGTGTTCACGAACGGCGATGCGGACCTGAACCTGTACACGAACGCCGGCTCCACGGCGACGGTGTCGTACAGCTTCGCGGCGACGGATGCGACGGCCACCGACGTCCTCGCGTACACGATCGACAACCTGCCGCCGGGCGCCCAGTTCGACACGAAGACGGGCGCGTTCTCGTGGGTGCCGACGCAGGCCGGCACGTTCAACTTCATCGTCACGACCACCGACGGCACCGTGGTCACGTCGAAGGCCGTGCAGGTCGTCGTCGGCGCCGACCGCCAGTCGGCCATCGCCGCCGTGACGGCCGCGTTCAAGCCCGACACGCTGTACACGACCCCGAGCCTGGCCGCCTACAACGCGGCGTATGCCGACGCGACGAATGCGGTGGCGACGGCGACCGACGACCAGTTCTACCAGAAGCTGGGCGCACTGCAGACGGCATTGAAAGGGCTCTCCGAGCTGACGCCGCTGCTGGCCGACGGCAGCATGAATTACTCGAACATGTTCGTCTCGTCCACGTTCGGCACGCAGGTGCCGAATGGCCTGGACGGCACGCCCGATTCGTTCGTCGGCTACTACCTGGCCCAGAACCTCACGTATTATTTCGATTTCGGCCCGAGCTACAAAGTCAACGCCACCGCCTTCGGCGTCCAGGCGCGCACGTCCTTCCCCGAGCGCGGCGGCGGCGTCGTCGCCTTCGGTTCCAACGACAACGAGAACTGGGTCCGCCTGACGCCGGGCATGACCGTCGTGACCGAGGACATGCAGACCCTGGCCGTCAGCGACGACCTGAAGAACCAGCAGTTCCGCTTCCTGAAGGTGCAGATGGTCCAGCCGTCGAGCAGCATGTTCGAGATGGGCGAATTCCGGATCTTCGGTGCGCGCCACGAGACGGTCAACCTGCTGTCCTCGGTGTCGATCGCGTCCGACCAGGCCCTGAAGAAGCGCATCGTTCCGGGCAATACCGTCAAGCTGAACTTCCAGGCGACGGCGCCGATCAACACGGTGGTCGCGACGATCCAGGGCATCCCGGCGCAGGTGACGACCACGGACAACGTGAACTACACAGCCACCGCCGTCATGCCGGGCGACGTCAAGACGGGCGCCGTCAAGTTCACCCTGAACTATAAAACGGCGGCGGGCGCCGATGCCGATCCCGTGCTGTTCACGACGGACAGCACCTCGCTGTTCGTCGCGGACCAGACGAACTACCTGAGCAATCTCCTGGCCATCACGAGCCTGCAGGACTCGAGCGGCCGCAACGCGACCGACCTGCTGGCGACGGTGAACACGCTGTTCGACAGCAACCTGGGCACCGGCACCGATTTCCGCGTGAACGGCAGCGGCTACGGCGGCTGGGTGATGTTCGACTTCAAGGAAGGCGGCAAGGCCACGATCCAGCGCGCGGAAGTGATCGGCCGCCAGGACCAGTACTCGTCGCGCATCAACGGCACCGTGGTGCAGGGCTCGAACGACAACGCGGCGTGGACGACGATCTCCAACGCGGCCGGGAACTCGGCCGACTGGCAGACCCTGACCGTGGCGAACCCGCAGCCTTACCGCTACATCCGCATCACGAACGGCAATAACTGGTACGGGAACATGGAAGAGCTGCGCCTGTACGGCATCGCCGAATCGTCGAACAAGATCGCGACCGTGTCGATGAGCTCCACGCAGGCGCTGCGCACGCGCATCGTGCCTGGCAACGCCGTCAAGCTGACGTTCACGGCGAAGGAGGCGATCAGCGGCGTGGGCGCCACGATCCAGGGCGTGCCGGCCGCCGTGACGACGAGCGACAACATCAACTTCACGGCCACGGCGACCCTGCCGCAGGGCGTGGCGGCGGGTGCGGTGAAATTCGCCATCAGCTACACGCAGGCGAACGGCCAGCCCGGCTTCACGAGCACGGCCACGACGGATAATACGGGCCTGACCCTCGTGGACGAGGCGGACACGATCCGTAACGTGCCGACCGTCGCCACCCTGATCGATTCGACGGTCAACCGCCCGGCCGCCACCACGCAGGCCATCGTCACGAGCCTGTTCGACGCCAACCTGGGTTCGATCTCGGACTTCCGCACCGGCAGCAACAACTCGGGCGTGGGCGCGTATGTGATCTTCGACTTCAAGGCCGGCAACCAGGTCAACCTGACGGGCGTGGAACTGGCGCCGCGCCAGGACAACAACTACGCGCGCATCAAGGGCACCGTGATCCAGGGCTCGAACGACAACACGACGTGGACGACCTTGACCACGCCGGCGGGGTCGACGCTGGAATGGCAGTCGTTCCCGGTCACGGACCCGACGCCGTACCGCTACATCCGCGTCTATAACGGCGGCACGTGGTACGGCAACCTGTCCGAGGTGCGCCTGCACGGCTCCCTGCACGGCGCCGACACCACGGCGCCCGTGACGACGGCGAGCACCAGCGCGCAGCCCGCGGCGAACGTGACGGTGACGCTGTCCGCAACCGACACGGGCAGCAGCGTGAAGGCGACGTATTACACGGTGGACGGCGGCGCGCGCCAGACCGGCACGACGGTGGCGTTGAACACGACGGGCAGCCACACGGTAGCCTACTGGAGTGTCGACGCCGCCGGCAACACCGAAGCGCAGCACACGCTGGCCGTGGACGTCGCCCCCGCCGACGTCAGCGCGAGCGTCAAGATGACCCAGCAGGGCGCGACCCTGAACCGCGCGACCGGCAAGTACGTGGGCGGCGTGACCGTCACGAACACCGGCACGGCCGCGTTGGCGGGGCCGCTGTGGCTCGCGCTGAACGGTCTCACGGCCGGCGTCACGCTGGACAACGCGAACGGCACCACCGGCGGTGCGGCGTACGTGCAAGTCGCCGGTCCGCTGAACCCGGGCGCGGCCGTCACCGTGCCGCTGACGTTCACCAATCCGAACCGTCTCGCGATCGGCTACGCGCCGGCGCTTTACCAACCCCATTTCTGAGGACAGCCATGCAGATCCGATTCAAACAACTTGTTTCCGCCCTGGCCCTGATGCTGGCGGCGGGCGCCGGCGCCGCATCGGCCGAGACCATCCACGTCGCGATCGACACGTCCACGTTCGGCGCCGCCACCGGCTATGTCGACATGCAGCTGTCCGCCAGCAGTGGCGTGCCGCTGGCCACTGCGCTGGTCAGCAACATGGTCGGTTTCGACAGCACGGCCTTCATCGATTCGTGGGGCGTGACGCCGGTCGCGGGCGGCTACCTGTTCCGCAACGACACGTCGAACGACCTGTTCCACGCGGTGGACTTCGGCGGCATGCTGTCGTTCGACCTGACGTTCGACGGCGCGCCGGACCCGCTGACGAGCTATGTGTCGCATTTCGTCGTGTCGGCGTTCGACGACGCGTTCGCGCCCCTGGGCCACACGGATCCGTTCACGGGCGCGCTGGCCGACTTCACGTGGACGCCCGCGCTGAACGTGCAAGGGCAGGGGACGATCGGCGGCACGCTGTCCGATCCGGCCGTGACGGCAGTGCCGGAACCGGCGGGCATGCTGCTGGCGGCGATCGGCCTGGCGTCGTTGGCGCTCGCGCGCCGGCGCCGCGCCTGACGCCGCGCGGACGTTACCGGCCGGCCCCCGTCACATGACGGCGGCCGGCCGTTTTACATGCTCAGCTGGAGGCGATCAGCGCCGCGATGTCGGCCGCGGTGAGCGCTCCGCGGTAGATGCGGAACTCGTCGATGCGGCCGTTGAAGTACGGGTCGCCCGAGTACTGCGAGCGGCCGATCCAGTTCTGGGTCGTGCCGCCCAGCTGCCACGGCGGCAGGAATTCCGCGTTGTTGGAACCGACGGCGGTGCCGTTCACGTACAGGGTGGCGGCCTGCCCCGACAGGGTGACGGCCACGTGGACCCACTGTGCCGTCGGCAGCGCGGCCGTCCCCGTCACGGCCTGTTCGCCCTTGCCGCCGTCGACGGTGATGGCGAAGCGCACGACGCCGCTGCTCGAGCGCGGCGTCAGGAACATGTAGCGGCCGGTGCCCGAACCGAAGTCGAAGATCCGCTCCCAATTCCGCGACGCGTTCCAATATACCCAGCAGGCGACCGTGAAGTCCGTCAGGTCCGTGACGAGGTTGGCCGGCAGGCTCACATAATCGGTGCTGCCGTTCAGCGCCGGCGCGCTGCCCGACTTGCCGGCGCCCCAGGTGCCGCTGCCCGTCAAGGTGCCTGCGTGACCTTGGCCGCTGGCGTCGGACAAGGCCGTGCCGGTGCCTTCGTTGCAGGCCAGGTAGGTATGCAGCGTCTTGCCGACCTTGGCGGTGGCGCGGTTCGAATCGGCCGTCTCGCCGCCCGGGGTCATGGCGGAGACGACGTAGTACCAGGTGCCCGCGCCCGGATTGTCGGTGTACGTCAGCAGGTCCGTGATGCCGCTTGCGATGGTGGTCCAGGGGCCGCTCGTCGACGTGGACCGCTTGACGTTGTAGCTCGTCGCGTAGGCGCTGCCCCACCACGACAGCTCCACCTTGCCGGCCGGCGTGCGCGCTTTCAGGCCGCTCGGCGGCACGCCCGCGGCGATGGGGTCGCGCGTGCAGGTGAGGGTGCCGTAGCCCAGCTGGTCGTAGCCGCCGCTCGTCGAGCCGTAGTTGCCGCCGCCGCCTTCCGGCTGGATCTGCAGCGCGAATATCTTCGAGTACGGCGCCGCGAGGCCTTTGCGGTTCACGTAATGGTTGTAGACCAGGGCCCAGCAGGGCCGGACGTTGCCCTGGCTGTTCGTCGAGAAGACCGCCTGGTTGACGTTGTCGACGTTGTTGTAGGGGACGTAGGGCACCGTGTAATACGTCGTGCCGGACTGGATCAGGTTCCCCTTCGCCACGTATTCGGCGCCCATCAGGAAGCGGTTGTTGTCGTAGCCGTACAGGTCCGTGCCCTGGTTCCAGGCCATCTCGCAGATGGCGCCCATCAGGGCGATGCCCAGCGTGTTGTGGCCCTGGTCGCGTCCCGATTCCTGCCACTGGCCGAGGAAGCCCGGGTGGACATAGTACACGGCCTGCGCGATGGCGCCGTTGCCCGCGCCGGACTTGAAGTACGTGACGGCTTCGTCGAACAGGGTCTGGTCGTCGCACAGCACGCCGATGGCGAGGATGGACGCCATCTGGCACAGGTCCCAGTTCGCCCAGTAGTGCGTGACGTCGGTGTTGTTGTGGCGGATGAGGAAGTCGTGGTTGATGGAGTAAAAGACGTTCCGCATCATGGTCTGGAAGCGGGCGAAATCCGCCGCGGCCCAGCCGCCGTAGGTGCGCATGATCTCGCCCGCGTTGGCGAATTCGTAGCCGTAGATGCCGGCGGCGAGGGCGGCGTCCGTCGTGCCCTGGATCGAGGTCAGCGTGGACGACCACGCATTCATGATCTGCACGGCCTTGTCGGCATACGCGGTGTCGCCCGAGATCTTCCAGCGCAGGGCGCAGGCGTAGGCCGCGGCCACGTCGTTGAACAGCGTGGAATAGTTCTCCGAGTGGACACCGTCGTAGCCGCGGTACACGATGGTTTGCGGGCGCGGCGTGTACGACAGGCTCGCGTGCGAATTATTGATCAGGAGGTTCCAGCTGCCGGACCAGGGCGACGTCGTGTACTTGGCCTTCATGCGGTCGAAGTCCGCCTGGGTGTGCAGCAGGCCCGGATGGACGAAGGCGGTGGCGGCGCCCGTGCCGCTCATCGTGCCTGTCGTCGTGCCGCCGGCGAGAAGGCGGGTGGCCGGCGATTCGGCGCCGCCGCCCGCGCCGCAGCCGGCGAGCGCGAAGGCGCCGAGGCCCAGCAGGAAGTTGCGGCGTCCCAGCTCGGCGCGCGACACGTCGTCGGGCGCTTCGGCCGGGGTCAGGGCGGGGGCATTGCTGTCGTGCGGTTCGATTCTTTTCATGCGTAGTCTCCATGCCATGCAGGCGTATGTTGAACTGCGATCGAGGTTTGCTGCCGTACTGCCGCGCCGATGCTAGCACGTATGCACGCTGTTTTGTTATCGTTAACCCCAATCGTGATCGAACTGTTGCCATGTCCAAAACATATCCATTTCGGTAAAAAAGGCATGCCTGCGGCGTTATCTGCGCCGTTAAGATGTGCGGGTATGGTAGGCGGTCGTCCGGGATTCGCCGGAGGATTCTTGACAACTTTTCCAGTTGTGATATAACTAGAGAAGTTATCGATACCAAAATCAATCAAACGACAAGCCCGGCGGCGGCACGGTCCGCACCCACGGGCAAAGGAGACGATCTGTTGTTCACGTTACGTGCGTTCGCGCGCCGGTGCGCCGCGCCGCTTGCCGTCCTGCTGGGGTGCCTCGGCGCCAATGCCGCCCAGGCCATCGAGAACCGGCTGCAGGTGCACCCGTTCCCGAATCCCATCCGTTATACCCACCACAACGACGACTACACGGTGCGCGTGCGCGTGCCTGGCGGGCAGTGGCAGGACCTGTACGAATACAACGCGAAGGTCGACCTCGACAAGCCGCAGGATGCCTCGATGGTCTACTTCAATTTCGACGGCACGGTGGAAGTATCGGTCCAGAAGAACAACGGCACGTTCTCCAAGGTGGCCGTGCGGCCGGACGCGAAGGGCGTCAAGCCGGCCGTGCGTGACGGCATCGCGTATTTCACCCTGCGCCGTCCGGAGAACCTGAGCGTGGAATTCGACGACGACCGCCTGCACAACCTGCACGTGTTCACGCACGCGATCCGTGCCGACATGCCGCCGGTGCCGGCGAACCTGGCGTCGAACGACATCGGCGCCGGCACGGCGCCCGACCTGACGCAGCCCGTCGTGTTCTTCGGGCCGGGTATCCACAGCGGCGACTTCCGCCTGCGCTCGCACACGAAGGTGTACATCCACGGCGCCGCGATCCTGAAAAGCCAGCTCGTGATCGACGGCGTCGAGGACGTGAAGGTGATCAGCGACGGCCTGTTCGTCGGCACCGACGTCGCCACCATCCGGAACTCGCGCAACATCGAGATCGACGGACCGATCGCCATCAACCAGCCGCACGGCACGATGCGCTGCATCACGTCGCAGGACCTCGTGGAAAAGAACATCCGCACGATCGGCGCAGGCCAGTGGTCGGACGGCATCGGCCACTTCGCGTGCGAGCGCGTGACGATCGCGGACAGCTTCGTGCGCACGTCGGACGACTGCGTCACGTTCTACAACCATCGCTGGGACATCTGGGGCAATACGCGCGACGTGCAGGTGAAGGACACGACCCTGTGGGCCGACATCGCGCACGCGGTCATGATCGGCATCCACGGCAATACGCCGACGCCCGCGCACCCGCAGAGCGAGGTGCTGGAGCGCCTGCGCTTTTCCAACATCGACATCCTCGACCACGACGAGGACGACCCGGAATACGAGGGCGCGCTGGGCATCATGGCGGGCGACGACAACCTGGTGCGCGACGTCGTGTTCGAGGACATCCGCGTCGACCGCATCGAGGAAGGCAAGCTGTTCAACCTGAAGATCGCGTACACGGCCAAGTACAATACGAGCCCGGGCCTGGGCATCGAGAACGTCACGCTGCGCAACATCCATTACACGGGCAAGGGCGCGCCGAGCGCGTCCGCCATCACGGGACGCGACGCCAACCGCAAGGTGAAGAACGTCACGATCGAGAACGTGACCGTGGGCGGCAAGCGCCTCACGGCGCCCGAGGCCGGCCTGCTCGAGGTGAACGATTACGTCGACGGCTTGCGCTTCCGCTGACATAACAACAACGACCCAGGAACATCATGGCATCAACGAACATCATCGCGGCCGTCCTGCTGGCGACGGCCGCCTTCCCCGCGCTGGCGGCCCAGCCGAAACCGGCCGAGTGGGAGCAGCCGGAAGTCGTCGCGGTCAACCGCGAGCCGATGAAGGCGACGTTCTTCAATTTCGAGTCGCGCGACAAGGCGTTGGCGGGCGACAAGGCCGCGTCGCAGTTCTACCTGTCGCTGGACGGCACGTGGCAGTTCAAGTATTCGCCCAACCCGGAAGCGCGTCCGAAGGATTTCTACAAGACGTCGTACGACGTCAGCAAGTGGGGCCATATCCAGGTGCCGGGCATGCTGCAGACGCAGGGTTACGGCAAGCCGATCTTCACCAACATCAAGTATCCGTTTCCGCAGAACGAGCCGCTCATTCCGCATGAATTGAACGAGGTGGGCTCGTACCGCCGCGACTTCGACGTGCCCGCCGCATGGAACGGCCGTGACGTGTTCCTGCAGATCGGCGCGGCCGGCGCCGCCTACTACGTGTGGGTGAACGGCCAGCGCGTCGGCTATTCCGAGGATTCCAAGCTGCCCGCCGAATTCGACCTGACCCGCTACGTGCGCCCGGGCCGCAACACGATCGCCATCGAGCTGTATCGGTGGGCCGACGGTTCGTACCTGGAAGACCAGGACTTCTGGCGCGTCAACGGCATCGAACGCAGCGTGTACGTGTATGCGGAACCGAAGACGCGGCTGCGCGACTACCGCGTGACGGCGGGCCTGGACAAGGCCAATTATCGCGACGGCCGTTTCGAACTCGTCGCCGAGATGGCGGGCGCGCCGGCCAACGTGGAGGTCGAGGCGCGGGTGCTGGACGGCACGCGCGAAGTGCTGCGCGTGAAAGGCGCGCCGGGCGCGGACCGCAAGGCCGTGCTGGCCGGCGCGATCCCGGCCGTGAAATCATGGTCGGCCGAGACGCCGAACCTGTACACGCTGCTCGTCGAGGTGACGGATACGCAGGGCCGCCTCGTCTCGGCCACGTCGCGCCGCATCGGCTTCCGCACCGTCGAGATCGCGGATGGCGAAGTGCGCGTGAACGGCAAGCGCGTGATGATCAAGGGCGTCAACCGCCACGAGCACGACCCGCACACGTATCGCGTGATGTCGGTGGCATCGATGCGCAAGGATATCGAGTTGATGAAGCGCGCCAACGTCAACGCCGTGCGGGCGTCGCACTATCCGAACGATCCGCGCTGGTACGACCTGGCCGACGAATACGGCCTGTACATCATGGACGAGGCGGACCTCGAGTCGCACGGCTACATGGAGAAGGGCGACCAGGCCGGCGATCCGCAGAAGCGCGCCGCCATCCAGCTGGGCTACAAGCCGCACTGGCGCATCGCCCACCTGGACCGCATTTCGCGCATGGTCGAACGCGACAAGAATTCGCCGTCGGTCATCTTCTGGTCGCTGGGGAACGAGGCGGGCACGGGGCCGAACTTCGAGAACGCGGCCGCGTGGATCCGCAAGAACGATCCGACGCGCCTGATCAGCTACCTGGGCCACGGCACCATCGGCGAGGAACACCTGCCGAACGCCTACGTCGACATCTACGCGCCCATGTACGACGACATCGAGAAGATGGAAGACTATGCGCTGGATCCGAACTACCGTCAGCCAATGATCCAGTGCGAGTACGCCCACGCGATGGGCAATTCGCTGGGCAACCTGGAGGATTACTGGAAGGTCATCCGCGCGCACCGCAAGCTGCAGGGCGGCTTCGTGTGGGACTGGGTCGACCAGAGCGTCATCGCGAAGGACGACAAGGGCCGCACGTACTGGGCGTCCGGCTTCGACCTGAATCCGGCGCGGGGCGACAACAGCGTCGTCGGCGACGGCGTCGTGCGTTCCGACCGCACGCCCGATCCGGAATACTACGAGCTGCAGAAAGTGTATTCGCCCGTCGTGTTCGAAGGCGATCCGGCCGCAGGCAGCATCGAGGTCGTGAACCGCTACGATTTCCGCGACCTGTCGCACCTGGCGTTCGACTGGGAGCTGGCGCGCGACGGCGTCGTCGTCGCCCGCGGCACCCTGGCCGATGCCGCGACCCCGGCCGGCGCCCGCCAGAAACTGGCGCTCGCACTGCCGGACGTCGCACCCGGCGGCGAACGCGTGCTGACCGTGCGGGCGAAGAGCCGCGCCGCGCTGCCGGGCGTGGAGCAGGGCGCCGTCGTCGGCTGGTCGCAGTTCGTGCTGGCGTCGCAACGCGCGCCGCAGCAACAGCTGGCGACCGTGGCGCCCGTGCGCACGGACGGCGCGGTGGAACTGCGTGGCGGCGACGCCGTGCTGCGCGTGGCCCCGGACACCGGTCTCGTGACCTACACGGTGGCCGGCCGCACGGTCCTGAAGGGCGGTTCGCCGAACTTCTGGCGCGGCCTGACGGACAACGACGAAGGCGCCGGCGTGGACAAGAGCCACAAGGTCTGGCAGACGTTCACGGAACAGCGCAAGGTGCGCGCCGTGACCGTGACCGGTGACGGCGTGCGCGTGCTGTTCAGCTTCGGCGCCGGCGCGGCGCACTGGGAAAACACGTACCGCATGCGCGCCGACGGCAGCGTCGAGGTAGCCGCGAGCTTCACGCCGCTGCGCGACGACCTGCCGGACCCGCTGCGCCTGGGCCTGCGCTTCGACAGCCTGCCCGCGCTCGATACGGTCTCGTGGTACGGCCGCGGTCCGTACGAATCGTATGCGGACCGCAAGACGGGTTCCGCCCTCGGCCTGTACGCGGGCAAGGTGGCGGACCAGTACCACGGCTATATCCGGCCGCAGGAAAGCGGCAACAAGACGGACGTGCGCTGGTTCCAGCTGCTGGGCGGCGACGGCACGGGCATCCGCGTGGATGCGGCCGACGGTCCGATCGCGTTCAACGCGCTCGCGTTCCCGTACGAAGACCTGTACCTGCGCCCGCGCGGTACGTGGAAGAGTTCCGAGATCGCGCCGCACGGCGACGGTTCCGTGCTCGTCGACCTGGCCCAGGCGGGCGTCGGCGGCGATACGGGCTGGAGCCTGGATGGCCGCCCGCACGCGAAGTACCGCATTCCGCTCGTGCCTGCCGGCTACCGGTTCGTGCTTGCGCCCGTGCGTGCACAACGCATGGCGGAGAAGTGATCGATAACCCGGGGCGTCCTTGCTCCGGGTCGCCGTCCCGGCCGCAAGTCAAGCGGTCGGCGTCGCGTAAATACCACAAGGTACTTATAATTTCGTAAAAGCATTAAAACAAGGAAGGATGGCCCGTATAATTCAACACAGTTTGTTATCGATACCTAAAACGCCGGCCGTTCAGAGCCGGTACACCCATGCCAGATAGGACTACAGAGGAGAACAGAATGAACCAGCATCGCAACATCGTCCCGAATTTGTCGCTCGTGGCCGTGGCGCTCGCACAAGCCTTCGCCGGCAGCGCGTACGCCCAACAGGTCCCGGCCGTCGACGCCAACACCGTCATCGTGACGGGCATCCGCGCCAGCGCGCAGTCGTCGGTGGCCATCAAGCGCAACACGATGGAAGTCGTCGATTCGATCACGGCGGAAGACATCGGCAAGCTGCCGGACTCGAACGTCGGCGAAACCATGACCCGGATTCCCGGCGTGCAGGCTTACCGCTTCGGCGGCGAAGCGTCCGCGCCCTGGGGCGGCTTCGGCTCCGGCGTGACCATCCGCGGCCTGGGCTATACCGCGTTCCAGACCAATGGCCGTCAGTATTTCAGCGCGGGTGGCCGCGAATTCAACGTCGAGGCGGCGGTGCCCGGCATGGTCGCCGGCATCGACGTCTACAAGAACCCGTCGGCGGAACACATCGAAGGCGGCATCGGCGGCCTGGTGAACGTCCGTACCCGCAAGCCGAGCGACTTCCGCAAGCTGACCGCGTCGCTGGGCGTGAACTATCGCCAGAACGACCTGGCGAAGAAGGCCGAACCGGAGCTGAACGGCCTCATCGCCAACAGTTTCGACCTCGGCGGCGGCAGCCGCATCGGCGTGATGGCGGCCGCCACCTACCAGAGAAGCACGGTTCGCAACGACAACGACCCGGCCAACCGCGGTCCCAACTTCAAGCGCGCGATCCGCGCCGACAGCGCCGAATACGCGACGCTGGCCGCGAAGAACACGTCGAACGCGAACAACGCGCCGATGTCGGCCTATGTCGGCCGCAGCGACGTCACCTTCCTGCAGAACGTGGGTGCCACCGGCTCGCAGACGCCGGACATGACGGGGCTGACCGCCGAACAGCAAAGCAATGTGTTGCTGGGCACGTCGTTGACCAACAACGTGTTCGAGGAAGTCATCATGCGCACGCGTAAAGGCCTGAACCTGGCGGCCGATTATCGCGTCGACAATACGCTGCGCTTCTACACGGAAGCGAACTACTATTACTTCCAGTACCACCAGAACTACCGCGGCCTGAATTCGAACGACGGCGCCAACGTCCAGAACCTGCAGACGACGGCCTTCAACTACGATGAAGCCCTCGCCAACCGCAACAGCAACGGCGGCGCGAACAACCAGATCCTGAACCGCCGCATCCTGGGCGGCACCTTCCTCGATTCGACCGTGACGACGGTCGGCGGCGACGAGCACACGCCATGGTGGACCGCGATCGGCGCGTTCGGTGCCGAGTGGACGCCGACGCCGGGCCTGTCGCTGAAGGGCGACTTCAACTACATCAAGTCGGACAAGCGCAGCGACAACCGCTCGATCCGCCTGGATTCGGCGGCCGGCCTGTCCTGGCAGACCACCCGCGTGGCCGACGGCGCGCCGCAATACCTGAACTTCAGCGGCCCGAGCCTGAGCGATCCGAAGAACTTCGTGTTCAAGGACTATAACAACGGCCAGCACTACCACAACACCGACAGCGGCTTCGCGATGGCCTTGTCCGGCACGTACGACCTGGACGGCTTCTTCAACAAGCTGCGCTTCGGCGGCCGTTACGCGTACCAGCGCGATATGTACCAGAACTATGGCGTGAGCACGTGGCTGACGAGCGACAAGAAGGACGTCAACGCAACCCGCTCGAACGCGACGTCGGCCGCCACGCTGGCCGGCAACCTGGAGACGGCACCCGCCAACTTCATGCGCGGCGAAGCCGGCTACAGCGGCGGCTATCTGGTGTACACGCCGGATGCCTTGCTGGGCGATAAGGTCCGTACGGCGTTCCCGGGCTTCGGTCTCCCGGCCGAAGGCAACATGCCGGAGATCCAGCCGAACCGCACCATCTTCGGCGAACACGACTCGGCCCTGTACCTGGTCGGCGATTTCAGCGCCTTCGACGAGCGCCTGAAGGGTAACGTCGGCGTGCGCTACGTGCAGACCCGGACGAAGGCGATGGCCCGCGCCACCGACCTGCGCGCAGGCGCCGCCGCGGCGACTTGGGTGGACGTGGCCAAGACCAACGACTACAACAACGTGCTGCCGACGTTTAACATGACGTACGAACTCAAGCCCGACACCCTCGTGCGCCTGGGGTATGGCCGCGGCATGACCCGTCCGGGCCTGGGCGACCTGAATCCGGCGATCGGCGTCAACACGTCCAACGGCACCGCGAGCATCGGCAACACCACGCTGAAACCGCTGGTGGCCGACAGCTTCGACATCTCGCTGGAACACTATTTCAACAAGACGAACTACGCGTCGCTGGCCCTGTTCGACAAGGAAATCAAGGACTTCCCGAACTCGATCCTGTCCTGCGAAGCACTCGACAACGTGGGCCCGTATTCGGGCGTGATCGACAACGGCTGCACCGGCGGGCTGTATGCGGTGAGCAAGAAGGTCAACTCCGAGAAGGGTTATGCACGCGGTTTCGAGATCGCCGGCCAGTACTTCTTCGATTCGAGCTTCGGCATGCTGAAGAACTTCGGCGTGTCCGGTTCGTACAGCTTCGTCAAGACGGACAATCCGATCAACTTCGGTACCGCCGCGGCGCCGGTCATCGTGCATACGCTGCAGCCGTTCGTCTCGAAGAACAACTACACCCTGGCCGCGATGTATGAGGACAACAAGCTGTCGGGCCGCCTGACCTATACGTGGCGTTCGCCGTCGGTGCTGTTCGGCGTGGACCCGTACCCGATCTGGTCGCGCTACATCAAGGCGTACGGCATGCTGGACGCTTCGGTCAACTACAAGATCGCCGACAACCTGACGCTGCGCTTCACCGGGCAGAACCTCACGAACCAGGCCGGCAACCGCGGCGTGGGCGTGCCGGGCGCGACGGAGACCCAGATGGAGTTCCAGCACTTCTACAACGGCCGCATCTACAGCCTCGGCTTGAACTACACGTTCGGCAATCTCTGAGATTCGTTCTCTCTCGTCGCGGGGCTCGTCCCCGCTTTTCGGACCCGCTGCCGGCACCCGCCGGTGGCGGGTTTTTTCATGGCTGGATGGAAGCGGGCAAATCCGCCCGCCGGCGTTGCACCGGCGGGGCCGAAGGAAGGATCAGTAAGGCCCGACGCCCGGCGCCGTCACATTGAAGTAATCGGCTTCCAGGTACGATGGCTGCGTGCGCGCCTGCGCGCCCACGCTGAACAGCCCCACCTGCGCGCCCACCCACGTGCCGCGCGTGACGGGGAAGGCGTCGCCGGCCGGCTTGAACTCGCGCCCGTCCACGCTGTACGCGAAGTTGACGAAGCCGTTCTCGTTCATCTGCATGCGCAGCGTCAGCGCGTCCGGCGCGTCCGCGAGAACGACCGTGGACGCCTCGCGGCAGCGCGGCGCGAACGGTCCGCATACGGTGCGCACGAGCTCCGTCTTGCCGCCGCTGCGGCGCAAGCCCGCCCACGCGTACTGCAGCGCGTTGACGATCAGGCCCGCGCGGTCGCCGTCGACGGCGCCCGCCAGCCGCACGCGGGTTTCGACGATGAAGTGCGACGCGGGCGCCTTCTGCGTGAGGATCGCGCCCGCCGCGCGCACGTAGTCGTCCGCTCCGGGCACCACCTGCGTGGCCAGGCGCAGGTGGCCCGGGTTGTCCGTCAGCGAATACCAGCCGGGCGCCGGATTCGCGCCCCATTGCCATTGCAGGCCGAGCGTCGGGCCGTCGAAGGCATCGCTCGTCGCCGGCGCGGCAGGGGCGAACCCTTGCACCGGCTTCGTGTACGTGATCACCGGTTCGCCGACGCCGGGCTTGCGGCCCGGCGCGCCGATGACCGGCCAGCCGTCCTGCCAGCGCATCGGCTGCAGGTGCACGACGCGGCCGTAGGCACCCTTGTCCTGGAAGTGCACGAACCAGTCCTTGCCGTCCGGGGCATCCACCCACGCGCCCTGGTGCGGCCCGTTGATGGGCGTGTCGCCCTGGTCCATCACCCGGCGCGCCTCGTACGGCCCGTCGATCGAACGGGAACGGAACACGGCCTGCCAGCCCATCTCGACGCCGCCCGCCGGCGCGAACACATAGTAATAGCCGTGCGCCTTGTACAGCTTCGGACCTTCGACCGTGTGGTAGCCGGGGTAGCGGCCGCCGTCGATGACGATCTTGCCGCCGTCGTCCAGCATCCGCGTCGCTTGCGGGTCCATGCGGCGCAGGGTCAGCACGTTGTTGATGCCGGCGCGGCTCTTTGCCCACGCATGCAGCAGCCAGGCGCTGCCGTCGTCGTCCCACAGCGGCGCGGGGTCGATGATGCCGCGCCCGGCCAGCAGCAGCCGCGGCGGCGTCCAGGGGCCGGCGAAGTGCTCCGCCGTCGTGACGTAGACGCCGTAGTCCGGGTCGGGGTAGAAGATCCAGAAGCGGCCGTCGTGCCAGCGCAGCGTGGGTGCCCACACGCCCTTGCCGTATTGCGGGCGATCGAAGACGTTCTCGGGCACGAGGCGGGGCAGGGCGTGGCCGACGAGCGTCCAGTTCACCAGGTCCGGCGATTCCAGCAGCGGCAGGCCGGGCGCGTTGTTGAAGCTGGACGCCGTCATGTAGAACTTGCCGCCGACGCGGATCACGTCCGGGTCGGAATAATCCGCGTGCAGGACCGGGTTGCGGTAGCGGCCGTCGCCGAGATCGGCGATCCACGGGGCGGTGGCGGCACCCGCGGCCGCCTGCGGCTGGGCAGGCGCGGCCACGGTGCCGCAGCCCGCGACGGCCGCCGCGGCGACAAGCACGGCGGCGGCGATGCGCGCGGGCGGATGGTTGATGCGTGAAACAGGCACGAAAGTCTCCTTCTTGATTCAGTGAAACTTGGGGTTGTTATCGATCTCATGGTAGCATTGTTGAATTGATGCAATCAAGGCAAACCACGGTGCATACGCGGCAGGCCGCGTTTGGCGTTTCCGTTGCCACGACGGTATCATGCGATTTCGAATACACTATTTGAAATCGATAACAAAGCCAGGCCGTCAGACTACAGGACAACAATTACATGGGTAGTGAATCCAAGCAGGGCGAGCGCCCGGCAGGCGGTGCGACCGTCTGGGACGTCGCACAGAAGGCCGGCGTCTCCGCGATGACCGTGTCGCGCGTCATCAACGGTAACGCGAGCGTCAGCGACAAGACCCGGGAAAAGGTCAACCGCGCCATCCAGGAACTGAATTACCAGGTCAACGTGGCGGCGCGCGCGGCGCGCATCGGTACGCTGCGCGTCGGCCTGCTGTACAGCAATCCCAGCGCCGCGTTCCTCAGCGCCTTCCTCGTCGGAGCCCTCGGCGAATGCAGCCAGACGGGCGCCCACCTGATCCTCGAGAACTGCGACAACCTGCGCAGCCAGCGCAAGGCGATCGACCGCCTGATCGCGGACGGCGCCGACGGCATCCTCGTGCCGCCGCCGCTGTGCGACTCCAAGGCCGCGCTCAAGCAGCTGGCCGAAATGGGCCTCCCGTCCGTGGCGGTCGCGACCGCGAAACCGTCGCCGCAGATGTCCGCCGTGCGCATCGACGACTACGAGGGCGCGCTGACGATGACCAAGCACCTGCTGGCCCTCGGCCACACGGACATCGGCTTCATCAAGGGCGACCCGGAGCACACGCCGGCCCAGCTGCGCTACCAGGCGTTCATCGACGCCATGCGCGAAGCGGGTCACCACGTCCCCGCCGAGCGCGTGGCGCAGGGCATGTTCACGTACCGTTCCGGCCTGCTGGCGGCGCGCGAACTGCTGGCCCACCCGACCCGGCCGACGGCCATCTTCGCCAGTAACGACGACATGGCGGCCGCCGTCATCGCGGTCGCGCACGGTTTGCACATGCAGGTGCCGGACGACATCGCCGTCTGCGGCTTCGACGACACGCCCGTCGCGACGACCGTGTGGCCGGAACTGACGACGATCCACCAGCCGATCACGGAAATGGCGCGCAGCGCCGTCGCCCTGCTGGTGGAACACATCCGCGCGCGCCGCGCCGGCCAGTCCTACATGCCGCAGCACCGGCTGATGCCGTTCACGCTCGTCGAGCGCGAATCGACCGAGGCGCACGACTGATTTACCAGTAGGGGCGCCACGTGCGGGTGATCCGCACGAGGGCCTCCAGGTAGAAATAATCGCCCCAGATGCAGGCCTCGTCCACGCCGACGCCGTTCGGCTTGTGGTACACGCCGTGCTTCAGCAGGCCGCCGCCGGGTGTGCCGCTCGTGTCGGCGTAATCGCCGGCGAGCGTGAGCACCGTGCCGGCCGCCGCGCGTTCGTACGCCGTGCGCAGCGGGTCGGCCAGCGGCAGGTTGCGGGCGAGTTCCAGCAGGCCGCATGCGGCGATGGCGGCGCCCGAGCTGTCGCGCGGTTCCGCCCCGGAAGTGAACACGAGGTCCCAGTAGCAGATGCCGTCCGCCGGCAGGCGGTTCAGGTAGTAGTTCGCCAGCACCTTCGCCAGGTCGACGAGGCGGCCGTCGCCGTTGTGGCGGTATACGAGTGGGAAGCCCGAGATGCCCCATGCCTGGCCCCGCGCCCAGCACGAATCGTCCGCATGGCCCTGGTGCGTCTTGCCGTGCAGGGGCGCGCCGCTGGCCGGGTCGAAGAAGAAGGTGTGGAACGTGGAGCCGTCCGGGCGCACGATGTGGCGCGCTGCCGCCTCGATGTGGCGGTCGGCCGCCGCGCGGAACGCCGGATCGCCCGTGAAGTCGCTCGCCCAGTACAGCAGCGGCAGGTTCAGGTTGCAGTCGATGATCATGCGGCCGCGCTGGGCCGGGTCGGACAATTCGCCCCACGCCTGGATGATGCCGGCGCCCGGCAGGTAGCGTTCCAGCAGCAGGCGCGCGGCGCCCAGTGCCGCCTCGGCCGCCAGCGGCTCGCCCGTGAGCTGGTGGCCGGCCACGCACGAGAGGCTGTACAGGAACCCGAGGTCGTGGTGGTTGACGTTGATCCGTTCCGCCTGGCGCGCGTGGAAGCTGCGCACATGGGTGAGCGCGGCGTCGCGGTAGCGCGCGGCGCCCGACAGCTCGTACGCCAGCCACAGCATGCCGGTCCAGAAGCCGTTCGTCCATTCCGTGTTGTCCATCGCCTGGTAGACGCCGCCCTTCGACGACGGCATCGGGAAGGCGTCGCCGAAGTGCGCCAGGTTGC